>JAYTEJ010000517.1:0-3044 GCA_043735365.1 Acidobacteriota bacterium | reverse complement strand
TTTTATCTTATAGTAGAGCGGCGTGTCACCAGCTGTCGCCCCCACCACAGCCGACGTCCGCGAGTACTGGGATCGGCACATTCACGACCTCGAGATCACTACCCATCCCGTTGGCTCGCCGGGGTTTTTTGCCGATCTCGACCAGTATCACTTCGAGAAGCTCCACCATCTGCTGCGCCTGATCGATTTCGACGGCTACAAGGGACGACGGGTGCTCGAGGTCGGCTGCGGCGCCGGGACGGACCTGGCGCGCTTCGCGAAGGGTGGCGCGGTGGTCTCGGGTGTGGACCTCTCGGCGTCGGCCGTCGCCCTGGCGCGAAGCAATTTCGAGCAGCAGGGGCTCGCGGGCGACCTGCGCGAGGCCGACGGCGAGCACCTGCCGTTCGAGGATGCGGCCTTCGACCTGGTCTATGCGCACGGCGTGGTGCAATACACGAGCGCTCCGGCGGCGCTGGTGGCGGAATGCCGGCGGGTGCTGAAGCCCGGCGGGGAGGCGGTCTTCCAGGTTTACAACCGCATCTCCTGGCTGAACGCGCTGTCGAAGCTGATGAAGGTGCCGCTCGAGCACGAAGACGCGCCGGTCCTGCTCAAGTACAGCGCCGGCGAGTTTCGCGCGCTGCTCGAGGACTTCCGCGACGTCCGCATCGTCGAGGAGCGCTTCCCGGTCAGGTCGCGGCTGCACGGCGGGTGGAAGGGGACGGTGTTCAACACCTTCTTCGTCGGCACGTTCAACGCCCTGCCACGCGCGCTGGTGCGCCGCTTCGGCTGGCACCTGCTGGCGTTCTGCCGCAAATGACCCCGCTGCCGCTCGTCAAGAGCCACGCCTTCGGCAACGATTTCGTCCTCGTGCGCGAGGTGGACGTGGCGGCGGTGGCGGACCGTCCGGCGCTGGCGCGGGCTATCTGCGATCGGCACCGCGGCCTCGGCGCCGACGGGCTGATGATCTACACGCCGACCGGCGCCGGCGCCGCGATGCGGCTCTTCAACGCCGACGGCAGCCGCTCGGAGGTATCGGGAAACGGGGTGCGATGCCTTGGCGCCTGGATCGCGCACGAGCGCGGCCTCGTCCCCGGGGCGGACGGAGCGATCGAGATTGACACCGAGGCTGGCGTCAAGCGCTTGAAACTGCTCGACCGTGCCGGCCACCGCTTCACCTTCCGGGCGGCGATGGGCCATCCGGAGCAGATCGCGCTCGAACGGATCGACGTGCACGGCGCCAGCATCGAGGTGGTGACGCTCCGGGTGGGGAACCCGCAATGCGTCGTGCTCGGGGAGGTCACCGAGGAGCGGCTGCGGGTGCTCGCGTCGAGGCTTGCCGTCCACCCGCGCTTTCCGGAAGGCACGAACGTCGAGCTGGCGCACGTCGAAGCGCCGGATCGGGTGCGCATCCTCATCTGGGAACGGGGGGTGGGCCCGACGGAAGCGTCCGGCACCGGTGCGTGCGCGGCGGCGGTGGCGGCGATCCGCTACGGCGGCGCGGGGCGGGACGTGCAGGTGATCTCACCGGGCGGCGCCCAGCGCGTCGAGTGGACAGACGAGGGCATCTTCCTGAGCGGCTGGGCCGAGCTCATCGCCGAGGCCGCGTGGCTGCCGCCGCGGTAGCGTCGTCGTCAGTTTCTGCGCACCGCGTGTCGCCGGCGGATGGTGAGGGCTGCGATCCCGGTCAGCGCCCCGCGGCCGGCCGCCGCGGGTTGCGGGCGGCGGGCGCAGCCCCGACTTCCTCGATTGCCGCGCGAATCCGCGCATCCAGCCCCTTCACCGCGGCCATCGCCTCCAGATACGTGCCGGCGGCGATGCTGGCGCGCGCTTTTTGCAGCGTCGCAGCGGCCTCCTTCGCGGTGCGCTTCGGCCCGGCAAGCGCCCTGGCCGGCACGCGCGCCGCCTCGGCGGCTTTGAGGCGGGCGTCGAGGCTGAGCGCTGCCGCGCTGACCGTGCTGACCGCGCTCTCCGCGTCGCTGCGGGCTGTGGCCTTGCCGTCGGCCGCCAGCTTCGCGGCATCCTGCGCGCGCTCGTAGGCGTCGATCGCCCGCGACAGCGCCAGGCGGTAGTCGCGCTGGTCAACCGCCTCGCGGGACTGCTGCAGCGCCGAGGTCGCGGCGGTGAAGGCCTCGGTGGCGTACTGTTCCGCGCCGGCCGCGCGTGCGGCGTCGACGGCGCCCTGGGCGCGGTTGATTTCCTTGTTGGGGGGTTCCGAGCAGCCGGCGGCGAGCAGGATCACCAGGAGCACGGCGGACAGACGACGCATCGACCGGAAGTATAGCAGGGTATGGTGTACGATGAAGACGCTGGCGCCGCACGATCGTCCGCGTGAGAAGCTGCAGCGTCTCGGCGCGGCCGGGCTTGGCGACAACGAGCTGCTGGCGCTGGTGCTCGGGCACGGCCGGCCGCGCGCGAGCGCGCTGGACGTCGCCAACGCGGTGCTGGCCGCGGCGGGCGGGGTGCACGGTCTGGTCCGCGCCCGCTTCGACGAGCTGTGCGGCATTCCGGGCATCGGCGCGGCGCGCGGCGCCCGGATCCTGGCGGCGGTCGAGCTGGGGCGGCGGACGCTGACGCGGGCGGCGGCCGAGCGGTTCCAGATCGTCAGCCCGCGGTCGGCCGCGGAATTCCTGCTCCCGCAGTACGGCAACCGTCCGGTGGAGCAGTTCGGGGTGGTGCTGCTCGACACCCGGCACCGCGTGCTGCGCACCCTCGTGCTGTCGGTGGGGACGCTCGATGCCAGCATCGTGCATCCACGCGAGGTCTTCGGCGCGGCGGCGGCGGCCGGGGCCGCCGCGCTGGTACTGGTCCACAACCATCCGTCAGGGGATCCGAAGCCGAGCCCGGACGACGTGGCGCTGACGAGACGGCTGGTGGCCGCCGGGGGCCTGATGGGGATCGAGGTCATCGACCATCTGATCCTCGCCGACGTGCAGTATTTCAGTTTCAGGGAAAAGGGATCGATCTAGTGTCCCGTCACCGTGGTTCGCGACATCATTCCCGGGCGGGGCATCCCGGCTCGCGGCGTTGCTCCTCGCTCATATACTCCAGTATTCTCACTCGTCGCG
>JAYTEJ010000516.1:0-2022 GCA_043735365.1 Acidobacteriota bacterium | reverse complement strand
GCGAGGCGAGTCGCCGTGCCAGGCGCCGGCATCCAGCCGGTGGCGGCCACGGCATCCATCGCCACCAGCACGCCGCCGCGCGGCATCGTGGTCTCGACGAACGTGACCGCCGGTCTGGTTTTCAGGCCGCCGAACCGCTTCGCGAGCAGCCGGTCGATCCGCGGCGTCACCGAGGCAGCGGCAACGTAGACGTGCAGGCGGACGAGGTGATCGAGCGTGGTCCGGGCCTGGTCCAGCGCCACGGCGATGTTGTCGATTACCCGGGCCGCCTGCGCCTCGGGATCCCCGGGCGAGTCGAGCGTCCCGTTGCGGAACTCAGGAAACATCAGTGCGGTGTGCACCAGCGAGCCGTGTTCGACCACGACCACCCGGGCCACCCCGGACGCGGGATCGCCCCCAATCGAGCGCAGGCGGACAGCGGTAGTCTGAGCGGCCGCGTACGCCGGCACCAGCAGCACCAGGCACAGGGCCGAGGAGATCCAGGGGACGCGCATGGGTTGCAGTTTATCGGTTCGGGCGGCGTGCCGCCAACGGACAAACCAGCCGGCGCCGGGATAAGGTGGGCGCCCTCGCGACGCCACCGGAAATCAGGAGGACGGCAAGCAGGGGACGCAGCGGCTATGACCAGCACCGGCGTGGACGACCCGGCGTCGGCTTCTATTCGGCCTCCCCGACCCTCGCCTTGAAACCCCCGCCTTGAAACCCACCCCTTGAAACCCACCCGTTGACGCCAGTCCCAGCCCGGCCGACAATGCCTCCGAGTCGAACCCATGCCCAAACTGATTGAAGCGCCGTCGATCGTCACCGCCGCGGGGAACAAGCCCAAGCGCATCGAGGAGTACGCCGGGCGGGTCAACTCGGGGCACGCCGCGGTCAGCGTCGCGCGGATGACCTCGCCGGGAGGCTGGCTCGAGCCCGGCCAGCGCCCCGATTTCGAGGAAGTCACCGTCGTCCTGCGCGGCCTGCTCAGAGTCGAGAGCGAGAGCGGCACGCTCGACGTGCGGGCCGGACAGGCGGTCGTCACCCGGCCGCGGGAATGGATCCGCTACAGTACGCCTGAAGCGGACGGGGCTGAATACATCGCGGTCTGCATGCCCGCGTTCTCGCCCGACACCGTCCACCGCGACGAGTGACGCGCCGGCGGAACACCAAGATGTAAAGAGACGTGGCGTATTCCATTGCCGCCAGCTCGTCGCCTCCGGCGCCGTCGCGCCACCTCAGGCTGCTGTTCGTCGCGGCGCTGGCGGTGGCAGTGCTGGGCATGGCCTCCTCGGTCGCCTGGACGCGCTGGTCGCACGGCCATCTCGAGACGACGCTGCCGAAGGTCGAGCGCGTCGATCTGCCGGCGCTCTTTGCCGATACAACCCCTGTCACCATCGTCCACCACACCGGTGGCGGAGACGAGCGCTGGCAGGCCACCGCCGATGACATCCGCCTCAACCTCACCCTCTGGCGCCGCATGCACCTGGCCGACTGGAACTCGGTACCGGAGCCGGTGCGCGAGGAGGGACTCGATCGGCTGCTGGAGCGCTACCACTCGCTGCTGCTCAGTCCGGGGAGATGGGACGGCATGGACGCGGACGACTGGGACCTGGTGCCGCAGCCGGTGCGGACCATCGCCTACCGGCACATGGCGGCCTACTGGGCCGGCTATTACAACGTCGGCGGCAAGTACGACCTGCCGCCGGGCGCGATCGCCGACGTGCTCGCGGCCCTGATCATGACCGAGTCGTGGTTCGACCATCGGGCGCTGCTCGTCAATGCCGACGGCAGCCGCGACATCGGGCTGGGCGGCGCGTCGGACTACGCGCGCGAGCGGCTCCGCCAGCTCCACGAGAAAGATCTCGTGGACGTCGGCCCCGAAGACGAGGCCTACGACAATCCCTGGATCGCAACGCGGTTCGTGGCGCTGTGGCTGTCGCTGATGCTGGATGAAGCCGACGGCGATCTCGATCTCGCGATTCGCGCCTATCATCGGGGCATCTCCGCCGCCAACGACGAGTACGGCACCGCCTATCTGGC
>JAYTEJ010000515.1:0-3461 GCA_043735365.1 Acidobacteriota bacterium | reverse complement strand
CGCGGGCGGTACGTCGTGCGGGCCGAACGCGGCGCCGGCGTCCTCCACATCGCCAAGGCGGGCTACACGACGGTCGATCGACGGGTGTCGATTGTCGCCAACCGCGCGCAGGAAGTCATCGATGCCCGGCTGACGTCGCTGCAGCCCGTCGTGACCATCTCGCCAGTGCTGGGAGGGTCCGCGGGATCCCCGGCGGCGCTGCTCCAGGTGCCCTCTGGCGCCATCGACGGCGAGCTGCAGGTGTCGGTCACGCCCATCGGCCAGCAGGGGCTGCAGGGGCTGTTGCCGGTCGGGTGGATCCCGCTGGCGGCGGCTGACATCCGGCCGCACGGCGTGGCGTTCCCGGCGCCGGTGCCGCTGTCGATGAAGAGCGGCTTCACGCTGCCGTCCGGTTCGTCGCTGGTGCTGGCCTCGTGGGATGAAGAGACGTCGGCGTGGCGCGCCGTGGCCGTCACCACGGCGGGCGGTGCGGCGCCGCAGATCGATGCCTCGATCGCGACGACCGGGCAGTTCGCCTGGCTGCTGGCCGACCGGGCGCCGTCGGCGCCGCCGGTCCCCGCGGCCGGCGACGAGCTCATCGGAACCACCGGGGCGCTGATGCCGCCGCAGACCACGCCGCGGATCGACCCGCAGCCGAAGATTGCCTTCTACAACCCCGGTATCAGCTCGGCGGTGCACGCGTACGTGGACACCGCGGCGGCCCTCCCGAGCGGCTCGGTGCTGTGGATCGACGTCAGCGAGACCTACCGGTTCTACTCAGGGGCCGAGGTGCACCCGGAACCGTTCGTCCAGGACCTGGTCTTCTACCAGACGCCGGACGCGCCGCTGTCACAGGCCGCAGCCTTCCCGGCGACGCCGTCGCAGGTGTTCGATGCGCTGACGCTCGAGCGCGGGGTGATCTCGCTCGAGCTGCTGGTCCCGCCGGCGAACCCGGCCGCTCCGTCGCTCGCCGGGCCAGACGGAGCGACGATCTCGGCCGGCGATGCCGCGCTGACGATTCCGGCGGGCGCCCTCGGCGACTTCACGCCGATCGACCTGCGGCCGCTGCAGGCCTCGGATCTCGGCATCGCGCTGCCGTCCGGGCTCGAGTTTCTCGGCGGCGCGCAGATCGGGTTCGGCGGCACGCTTGGCGCCGCCGCGGCGCTGTCGCTGCCGGCGCCGGCGGGTGCCGCGGACGCGGTCTTGCTGGTCCGGCTGCAGGACATCCAGGGGCAGACCCGGCTGGTGCTGTCTGGCATCGGGTCGGTTGCCGGCGGCCGGCTGGTGTCCGCGACCAGCGTTGGCGGCAGCGGCCAGCTCGACGGCGTGCGCGAGGCCGGGCGCTACATCTTTTTCCGGGCCTCGGCGCCGGTGGGCTTCGCCGCCGGACAGGTGCTCGGCGTCGGCGGCGCGCCGTTCCCGGCGGCGCTCGTGACCGCCGCCGGACTCCCGGTCGTGTCGCTCTCCGGGCCCTCGGGCGCCTACGTCGCCGCCGCGCCAGCCGGGTCCGCCACGCTGACCGCCCTCGACATCGCGAAATCGGACACCGGCGCGGCCATGACCACGATTGCCGCGAGCCAGGTCTCGCCGCTCGATCTCCGGCTCGTCGCCCAGGCGCCGCGCGTCGTCGCCATCGTTCCAGCGGCTGCCGAGCAGAACGTCTCCCTGGGCGCTCCCGTTGTCGTCACCTTCTCGGAGGCGGTGGATCCGGCGAGCGTGGGCAGCGGCGGCGATTTGGCCGTGACGCCCGCTGGCGGCAGCGCGCTGACCGGGACATTCTCGCTCTCGAACGGCAACACCGTGCTGACGTTCCGGCCCGGCGCGCCGCTCGAGCCGAATACGCGCTACACCGTCACGGTGGGCACGTCGATTCGGGATCTGGCGGGCTACGCGGTCGAGGCTTCCGTCTCGTCGGTGTTCGACAGCCTCGACACCGCCCCGCCGCCGCAGCCGGCCGCGGGGGCGGTCACCGCGAGCCTGCCCGCCGGCGGCAACACGACCGTCCGGGGCACGCAGGGCACCGCCAGCCCGCACGATACGGTGACGATCGTCAACGTCACGACCGGCGCCATCACGCCTGTGCTCCTCGACGCCAACGGCGGCTTCACGACGCTGGTCGTCGCGGCCGCGACCGACCTGCTGAAAGTCCGCATCGTCGATCAGGCGGGCAACGAAGTCACCGTCGGGATCCCGCGCTTCACGCAGACGAATGCCGACGGCAGCGTCTCGACGGCGATCGGCAACGAGGGGGGCCGCATCACGGGCCCCGGCGGCATCGCCGCGGACGTTGCGCAGGGGACGTTCCCCGACGGAGCAGTCGTGACGCTCAACGCCGTCGCGGAAGCGGACTTCCCGGTCGCCATCCCAGCCGACCAGCAGCAGAACTTCGGCTTCAACGGCGCCTTCTCGATCGACTTCGGCGGGGCGATCCCCACCCGCTACGTCAACGTCTCGATCCCGGCGCTCGGCGGCGAGACGGCGACCGATCAATGGCTGGTCACGCAGGTGGTGGATGTCAACGGAACGCCCGGACTGAACGTGGTGGACACCGCGAAGTTCATCAACGGGCGCATCGCGACGTCGTCGCCGCCCTGTCCCGGCGTCACCGCGGCGGGGGTCTACGGCATCCACAAGTCCTTCCAGTCGGTCGGCTTGAACTACGGGCAGATGCAGAACACCGGGTACGGAGCGCTCGTCGCGCAGTTCAACAGCCCGATTTACGGATTCCTGCCGTTCCTGACGCTCGTTCCCGACATCCAGATCCCGACGCCGGTGTGCTACCCCGTCCTCACCGGCCGCGTCACGGTCGTGCCGAACAGCGTTCGCGTCACGCTCGACGGCCCGCAGCTGACCCCCGCGGACCGCGAGATCATCGTGCGCAATACCACCCGCGCCAGCGAGAACCGCTTCCCGCGCAACGTCGTCGAGCTGTCGCTCGAGATGCCCGGTAAGGACAGCGACTCCTACCAGGTCAAGGCGATCGCGAGCACGGGGGAGGTCGTCCTGACGGGGGTGACCGTGACCCCCGGGCAGACAGGGTTCGTGACCATCCGGCCCGATCCAGATCGGATCGCCGTGCCGGTGCAGTCGTTCCGCATCCGGAACATCACCTCCGGCGTGGTCCGCGACTACCCGCAGGCGCTGCCGCCGCTGCCGCTCACGGCCGCCGGCGGGCCGTCCGACAGCTTCCAGGTCTTCATCGTGGACGTGAACGGCGTGCAGCGTAGCGCCACGTTCGTCCTCGACGCGTCGCAGTACGGGCCCGGCAATCTGCTCGCGCGCGCCCTGAGCGGCACCATCGATCCGACCCAGGCCGAGATGGACGCGGCCGGCGTGACCGGTCCGGCGCGCACGCGGGTGCTGCTGACCAGCTCGGGTGGCCTGTCGGAAGAGATTCCCGCCGCGAAGATCGTCAACGGCGCCTTCGCCTACTCCTTCAACGGCAACCCGACGGATACCTTCTATGTGGCCGTCGAATACGA
>JAYTEJ010000514.1:0-6391 GCA_043735365.1 Acidobacteriota bacterium | reverse complement strand
GCCGCCGCCGCGGCGCCCCCCGGGTGACGGGCGGATCCTGATCGCGCCGCGCTAGACCCCTGGAAGCGTGATGGGTTGCATAAGTCCCGGAGCGCGGCGCCCGGATGGCAAGGCGCGACGACCGAGCATATTGGGCATATGGCAACGCCGCCAGCCGGGATGCCCCGCCCGGGAATTATGTGACGTATCACGTTTCGAGGGGACTAGCCGGGCTCGGCGACGAACTTGTAGCCGACGCCGCGGACCGTGAGCAGGTGCGCCGGGCGTCCGGGCTCCTTCTCGATCGAGCGGCGCAGCCGGACGATGAAGTGATCGATCGCCCGGGTGTCGGTATCCTCCCGGAGCCCCCAGACATCCTCGAGCATCGCCTTGCGCGACACGGCGCGCCCCTCGTGCGAGATCAGGTACCGCAGCAGGTTCGCCTCCATCAGCGTCAGCGTCAGGGTGCGATCGCCGACGCGCAGCTGCAGCGCGTCGAAGTCGATGGTCTTGCCCGCGAAGCTATATTGATCCTGGGTCTGCCGCTGCCAGCCGGAGCGCCGCAGCAGGCCGCCGATCCGCGCCAGCAGGATGGCCAACTCGGTGGGCTTGGGCAGGTAGTCGTCCGCGCCCGCGGAGAAGCCCTTGAGCACGTCTTCCGGCCGGCCCATGGCGGTCAGCATCAGCACCGGCACGAACTGCCGCGCGGCGCGCAGCTCGGAGACCACCGCGAAGCCGTCCTTGCCCGGCAGCATCACGTCGAGGACCACCAGATCGACCGGCGGCCCGCCGCCGAGCAGCCGCTCCAGCGCCGCCTCGCCGGTCTCGACGACGTCCGCCTCGAACCCCTCCGCCTCGAGGTTGAAGCGCAGGCCGTCGGCCAGATGGAGCTCGTCTTCGACGATCAGCACGCGCTGCATGATCAGGCTCCGGGGGCTTTCGGCAGCAGCAGGGTGAAGGTGCTGCCCTGCCCCGGGCCGGCGCTCTCGGCGAACGCCCGGCCGCGGTGCTTCCGGGCCACCGACTTGACGATGAACAGCCCCAGGCCGCTGCCCTTGGCGCGTCCTGGCGTGGCGGCGACGCGGTAGAAGCGGCGGAAGATCCGCTTCAGCTCGACGGTCGAAATCCCGATGCCGCGATCCGCCACCCGCACCGCGAGGCGGTCGTCGTCGGCTTCTTCGAGGCGCACACCCACCGGGCTGCCGGCGGGCGAGTACTTGACGGCGTTGTCGATCAGGTTCCACAGCGCCGCCTTGAGCTCGTCGGGATCCCCCAGGACCACGGCCGATCCGGCGCGGGCGCGGTCCTCGTACATCAGCAGGTCCTCCTGGACGTGGAAGCGCGTTCGGGCCAGCGCCACCGTCTCCCGGGCCAGCTCCGCGAGATCGACCCGGGTCCGTGCGCCGCGGCGAAAGCGCGGCCCGGCGCTGCCGGCGCGCAGCACCTGGTCGATGGTGTGCAGCAGCCGGTCGCTGTCCTCGAGCATGATGCGGTAGAAATCCTGGCGCTTGCCGGGATCGAGCTCGCGCGTCTGCAGGGTCTGGAGGTAGAGGCGGATCGACGCCACGGGAGTCTTGAGCTCGTGGGTCACGGCGTTGATGAAGGAGTCGTGCTGTTCGTTGCGTCGGATCTCGCGCACCAGGAAGATGGTGTTGAGGACCATGCCGGCGATGATCAGCAGGAAGAAGACGAAGCCAAGGACGGCGAGGACGCCCATCCGCCAGTTGAGCAGGACCCAGCTGACGTTGAGGCCGATGGCGATGGCGACGAGGCAGATGCCGAAGACGGTGAAGAAAATCACCGACCGCCGGCGACCTGTAATCATGCCAGAGAGAATACAGGTACGGACCGGCGGCCGTCAGCGCCTGACGGTCAGGCGGCTTCTTCGACGGGCAGCTGGGCAGCCACCTTGGCGACCTTGAGGTCGCGGACGATGCCGACCGCGTTGAAGAGCTTCAGCGTGATCCAGCTGATGTCGAACTCGTACCAGGCGAGGCCGTGGCGCGCCGACACCGGATGGGCGTGGTGGTTGTTGTGCCAGCCCTCGCCGAACGTCAGCAGCGCCACCCACCAGCTGTTGCGCGAATCGTCGCGGGTCTTGAAGCGGCGCGTGCCCCACATGTGGGTCGCCGAGTTGACCAGCCAGGTGCCATGCAGCCCGACCACGGCGCGGAGAAACACGCCCCACAGCACCATCGACCAGCCGCCGACGGCGAGCAGCACCAGCCCCACCGCCACGAGCGGCACGTAGTGATAGGTCGTCAGCCAGCGGTAGAACGGATCGGCGGCGAGGTCGGGCGCGTACTTGGACATCATCGCGGTGTTGTTGTGATGGGTGTCGCCGAACAGGATCCAGCCCATGTGCGCCCAGAAGCCGCCGTCGCGCGGGGTGTGCGGATCGCCGTCGTGGTCCGAGTGCTGGTGATGGACGCGGTGGGTCGCCACCCAGAAGATCGGCCCGCCCTCGAGCGAGAGGGTGCCGCAGATCGCCAGGAAGTATTCGAAGGCGCGCGACGTCTTGTAGCCGCGATGGGTGTGCAGCCGGTGGTAGCCGAGGCTGATCCCGAAACCGACCGCGAGCCAGTGGAGCACCACCGCAACGGCGAGGTTGGTCCAGGTGAAGGTAAAGAAGGCCGCCACCGCCAGGATGTGGAAGATCACCATGATGATGGCGGTCAGCCAGTTGACGGTCGACAGTGAATAGTCTGGACGAACGGTCTCGGTCTGTGTGCTCACGGTGCTCCTCTGCCGGGGTTGAGCACCAACAGTAGCAGGTCGCGCGAAGGGCGATTGTAAGACTTCTGTGAGCGCGCTAACCTGCTACTGAATAACGACTTAACCGTTCATTCGTTCAAACTCCCGCATGAACTGCGCCAGCGTCTGGACGCCCTCTTCGGGGAAGGCGTTGTAGATCGACGCGCGCATGCCGCCGACCGAGCGGTGCCCTTTGAGGCCGTCGAGCCCGGCGGCGGTCGCCTCATTGGCAAACTTCTTCTCGAGCTCCCCGTTCGGCAGCCGGAAGGTGACGTTCATCCGTGAGCGGCTGCCCTGCTCGGCGTGGGCGCGGTAGAAGCCGGTGCGGTCGATCTCGGCGTAGAGGAGGCCGGACTTGCGGGCGTTGCGCTCGCCGATCGCCTCGAGACCCCCCTGCTGCTTCAGCCAGGTCAGCACCAGCCGCATGATGTAAATCGGGAACACCGGCGGGGTGTTGTACATCGACTGGTTCTCGGCATGGATGCCGTACTGCAGCATGGTCGGAATCGTCGACGGCGTCCGCGCCAGCATGTCGTCGCGGACGATCGCCAGCGTCACTCCCGCGGGCGCGAGGTTCTTCTGGGCGCCGGCGTAGATTAGCGCGAACTTCGAGACGTCGAGCGGCCCGCTGAGAATATCGGACGACGCATCGGCCACGAGCGGCACGGCGCCGGCGTCGGGGACGTAGGCGAACTCGGTGCCGAAGATGGTGTTGTTGGTGGTGTAGTGCAGGTAGGCGGCCCGCGGGTCGAGGGTCAGCTCCGGCTGTGCCGGCACCCGCGTGAAGTTGCCCGCCTCGGTGGTGGCGGCGATCTTGACGGCGCCGACGCGCTTGGCCTCCTTGACCGCCTTCTGGGACCAGGCGCCGGTGACGATGTAGTCGGCCGAGCCGCCGGCCGGCAGGATGTTCATCGGCACCATCGAGAACTGCAGGCTGGCGCCCCCCTGGAGGAAGAGCACCTTGTAGTTGTCGGGGATCTTCGCGATCGACCGCAGGTCGGCCTCGCAGCCTGCGAGGATGTCCTCGAACGGCTTGGAGCGGTGGCTGATCTCGAGGATCGACATGCCGACCCCCGGCAGCGACAGCAGATCGCGCTGCGCCTGCTCCAGCACCTCGAGCGGCAGGACCGCGGGGCCCGCCGAGAAATTGAAAATCCGCGTTGTCGTCGCCATCTGCATCACCTCTACGAAAGTCCGACTACCTGTAGATCGAGAATGTCCGCGTTGCCGGCCTTGAGGCGCTGGCGGAGCGCGGCCGGCGGCTCACCGTCGAGATTGATCCGCGCCACCGCCGCCTCGGCCCCGTCGAACACGATGTTCTCGGTTTCCTGGACGTTGAGGTTGGCGCCGCGAAGCAGATCGAACACGTGGGCCAGCACGCCCGGCCGGTCGCGATGCCGGACCACCAGCATGTGCGTCGCCGGCGTGCGCCGCGCCAGATTGACGACGTTCGGCACCCGCCCGGTTTCCGCGTAGCTGCGGATGATGCGGACGGTCTCGGCGGCAATCGCCTCCTGCGCCTGCTCGGTCGAGGCACCGATGTGATGCGTGCCGTAGACCGCGGGCTGGGTCAGCAGCTCGTCGTGGAAGTCGCCGGTGGCAGTGGCCGGCTCGCCGGGGAACACGTCCAGGCCGGCGCGCAGGCCGCGCGTGCGCACCGCCGCGGCCAGCGCCTGGTGATCGACGATCTCGCCGCGGGCGGTATTGATCAGCATCGCGCCGGGCTTGAGGCGGCCGAGGACGTCGGCGCTGACGAGGCCGCGGGTCTCCGCGGTCAGGGCCAGGTGGACGCTGAGGACGTCGGCGCGTGCCGCCACGTCTCCCGGGGTCGGGGCGATGGCGATCGGGATGCTGCGGCTCGCCCCCTCGACGCCGAGGTCCCGTGCCTCCTGCTCCGACAGCGGCCGGTCCCCGCCGGCCAGGCTGCGGCTCCAGATCACGCACGGCATCCCGAAGCCGGCCGCCCGGCGGATCATCTCGCGGCCGATGTGGCCGACGCCGAGCAGCCCGAGGGTACGGCCGTAAAGACCCGCGGCCCTGGAAAACTCCTTCTTGTCCCAGCGCCCGGCGCGCAGCGCGGCGACGTTGTCGGGCACCCGCCGGTCGAGCGACAGGATCAGGGCAAAGGCCAGCTCCGCGACCGCGATGGCGTTCCGGCCGGGACAGTTCGAGACGTAAATTCCCCGCGCCGAGGCGCCGGCGACGTCAATCGTGTTGTAGCCCGCGCCGGCCCGGACGACGAGCGCCAGCCGTCCGGCGTCGAGCATCGGGCCGGTGACCTTGGTGCCGCGCACCACCAGCACGTCGGCCTGCGACGAGCGGATCCGCTCTGCGAGACGATCGTCCTTGAGCTCCGGCTCGTAGACGACCTCGCAGCCGGCCGCCTCGAGCCCGGTGATGCCGCTCTGTTCGAACGCGTCGGCGACCAGCACCTTCATATCAGGTGCACCAGCAGCCCGTCCCGGAGCTTGGGCTCGAACCACGTCGACTTCGGCGGCATGATCCCGCCGGCGTCGGAAATCGCGATCAGGTCGGCAATCGTCACCGGGAAGATCGAGAAGGCCACCGCGGCGCGGCCGGAGTCGACCACCTCCTCCAGCGCCGTGGTGCCGCGGGCGCCGCCGACGAAATCAATGCGCTTGTCGGATCGGATGTCGCCAATGCCGAGCACCGGTTCGAGCACGGCGTGCTGCAGCCGCGCTACGTCGAGGCCGCTGGCGCGCGACGCGTCTGCCGCCGCGGCGCCGCCGATCGCCACGGTGTACCACCGCCCGCCGACATACATCGAGACATCTCCCTGCTTCGCCGGCGACGCCGGGCCGGGGCTGACCGGCACCCGCGTCCGCACCTCGTCGAGAAACGCCTCCGGCGTGCGCTCGCCGAGGTCCCTGACGGTGCGGTTGTAGGGCAGGATCTGCATCTGCGCGTCGGGGAACGCCACCGCGATGAAGGTGCCGGCGCGAGCGCCCAGTTCCTCCGTGCTCCCGCCGAGCTCCGCCCGCGCCCTCGCGGCGCTGGCCGCCCGGTGGTGGCCATCGGCGATGTAGAGCGCCGGCACGTTGCCGAACGCCTCCACCAGGGCGCGGGTCTCGTCGAGGCCCGCCCGCCACACGGTGTGCTGCACCCCATCGTCCGCCGTGAAGTCGTATAGCGGCTCCCCGGCCGAGACCTGGCTGGCGACAGCGTTGGTGCCGGCCGCCGCCCGGTAGGTCAGGAACACCACGCCGGTCTGGGCGCGGGTCTCGACGATGTGACGCGTGCGATCGTCTTCCTTGTCCGGCCGCGTCTTCTCGTGCCTCTTGATGAGGTCGCGATCGCACTCGCCGATCGAGAAGCATGCGGCTATACCGGCCTGGATGTGGCCGGCCATGGTCAGCCGGTAGACATACAAGCTCGGCATGTCTTCGACGATCAGCGGCGCAGCGGCCTTCAACTCGGCGAACGCCTTCGCTGCCTGTTGATATGCGGCGTCGGCATGCGGGTCCCCACCCGGCCCCTGATCGATCTCGGGGCGCGACACGTGCAGGAAACTCAGTGGATTCCCCGAGGCCAGCGCGCGCGCTTCGTCGCTGCTCACCACGTCGTAAGGAACCGACGCCACCGCGGCGACAGCTTTCGGAGTGGGCCGCAGCGCGGCGAACGGATAAATAGCCGACAT
>JAYTEJ010000513.1:0-16345 GCA_043735365.1 Acidobacteriota bacterium | reverse complement strand
TCGGTCGCATGCATCGCCGACAGTTCCTGGGATCGGCCGCGGCCGCCTCCGCCGCGGCCTTGATCGGCACGACCCGCGCCGCCGCCCGGCAGCGCCCGCCCGCTATCAAGCCGCGCAGCCTGCGCCCCGGAGACGCCGTCGGACTGGTGGCGCCGGCGAACGCCACCTTCCAGTCGGACGAGCTGCAGATCGCCATCGAGTCGCTCTCGTCCCTCGGGCTGAAGGTCGTCGTCGGCCCTCACCTGCGGGACCGGCACGGCTATCTCGCCGGCCAGGACCAGGACCGCGCCGCCGACATCAACGCCTTTTTCGCCGATCCGGCGATCCGGGCGGTGCTGCCGATTCGCGGCGGCTGGGGCAGCAGCCGGGTGCTGCCTTACCTGGACTTCGACAGTATCCGCCGCAACCCCAAGGTCGTGGTCGGCTACAGCGACATCTCGGCGCTGCTGCTGGCGATCAACGCCAGGGCCGGGCTGGTGACGTTCCACGGCCCGAACGGCATCGGACGCTGGGACGCCTACTCGGTCGATTACTTCAAGCGGGTGATCATGCAGGGAGAGGCGGTGACTTTTGCCAATCCGCGCCAGCTCTCCGACCGCAATGCCCTGACGCCGGTGGAGAACCGGACGATGACGATTTCCCCTGGCAAGGCCCGGGGGCCGCTGCTCGGCGGCAACCTCACCGTGCTCACGACGATCGTCGGCTCACCCTATCTGCCGGCCTGGGACGGCGCGGTGCTCTTCTGCGAGGACGTCGGCGAGAATTACTACCGCATCGACCGCATGCTGACGCAGCTGAAGCTGGCCGGTGTGTTGGCGCGCCTCGCCGGGTTCGTGTTCGGCACCTGCTCGGAGTGCGGGCCCGGCGACAATGCCTTCGGCGCGCTGACGCTCGAGGAGATCTTCGCCGACCACATCCGCCCGCTCGGCATTCCGGCATGGTCGGGAGCGATGATCGGCCATGCGATGCCGCAGTGGACGCTGGCGGAGGGTCTCGACGTCGAGATCGATGCCGACCCCGGAACGATCCGGATGCTGGAGCCGGCGGTGCTGACGGCGTAAGCCTGGTTCAGGCTTTGCCCGAGTACTCCAGCATCTGCCGCGTCAGGTCGAGCGGGTAGGAAATCCCGACGTCGGTGATCCGTCCCGCCTCGTCCCTGACCGGCTCGAGCCGGGGCTGCACGAAGCCGGTGTACGACGGCATGCCCAGGCGATCGACACGGGCCACGATTTCGTCGCGAAGCACCGGATCGAAGTGCACCCCATAGGTCTCGATGAGCTGAACCGCCGCGGCATAATCGCCTTCCGCCTTAATCCGCTGCACCTCCGCCAGCAGCCGGCCGACCCCGGCCTGGAACGCCCGCGCGTCGGTCATCACGTAGTAGGTCTTGTCGTCGCGCCGCCGTGCCTCGATGGCGGTGGTGTGCGCCATCAGCCAACGGACGATCAACTGGCGGTTGCGCATGTGATCTTCCTCGATCTGCGTGCCTTCGCGTACCCGCCGGAGCTGCACCAGGGCGTTGCGGGCGTAGCCTTCGTACTCGGCGAGGACGACCTCCGCCTGGTCCTCCGCGCGCAGCAGCCCGAGGTGCACCATCCGCCGGTCGGCGATGAAATAGAGCGCCACCAGGTCAGCGCGCGATTCCTCGAGCGCCGAGTACTGCTCCTTCAGCAGCGACTGGGGGCTGCCGATCAGGTGCGGCGAGATCCGGCCCGATCCATGCCCGATCACCTCGTGCAGATCGGTGGCCAGTTCGCCGGCCAGGCTGCTCCACTTCTCGGCGCGCGCCGCTTCTTCGTCCGACCAGGCGAACTCCCGCCTGAACTCCGCCGAGGTCGACTTGTCGTACGCCTGGTTGACGTTGGCCAGCGACACCGACTTGCTGCCGTAGTGCTCCCGCACCTCCTGGTCGTTGGGGAGGTTGATGCCGACCGGGGTGATCGGCGCCGACTCGCCCACCTCGACCACCACGTCGATGGCATTGGCGGTGACGCCGCGGACGCCCTGCTTGCGATACTCCGGCGCCCACGGCATCCGGTCCTCGAACCATTGCGCATCGGCGGCGAGCCGGCGAATGCCCTCGGTCTTCTCACGGTTGACGTAGAAGACCAGTGCCTCCCATCCGCCCTTCATCCCGCGCGGATCCATGTAGACCTCGATGAAGCCGTTGATGGTGTCCACCGGCGAGTCCTGGTCGTTCACCCAGGCGATATCGTAGGCCAGCCGGTCCACGGTCTCGCCGGTGGTGTAGAAGGCGATCAGCGCCCGCAGCGACGCCGCCATCGGCGCCGGGGCGTAGGCAATCGCATCCTGCAGGTGGCCGACAATGGCGCGGATCTCGCGATCGTAGCGTCCGCCGATCCGATAGACCTCCTCGACCACCTTGCCGTCGCGCTTCACCAGGCGCGAGTTCAGCGGGTAGCGCTCCTCGAAGCCCTCGAGGTCCTCCATCGCGACGCCGACGTAGAGATTGTTGGCGCTGGCCGAGAGGATGTCGCGCCCCTCGCCAGGGGTCTTGCTGGTCACGATCGGGTCGACGTCGGCATCGAAGAAAATCGGCTCGAGCCTGGCCAGCATTGCGTCGACGGTCTCGCCTGGACCAAGGGGAAAGCGGGCGCCGGAGGCCGCGGCCGTTCGCGCCGCCACGGCAAAGGCCCCGGGGGTGCACTTCGGCACGAATTTCCGCGCCGTCAGGTTGTTGAATGGCCCGACGTTCAGCCAGAACAGTTTGGTGTAGCGCGCGACGGCGTCGAGCGTGGCGGCGGCGATGCCGGCCGGATGGGTGAGGATCTCCTCGAGCACCTCGCGCATCTCGAGGTTGTGGCGGTAGCGCTGGTCGTAATAGATGTCCCGCCCGGCCAGCGCCGCCAGATAGAGATGCCAGATCAGGATCTTCTGCTCAACCGGCAGAGTTGCGAAGCCATCGGCATACAACTGGACGACGGCCGCCTCCTCCACCCGCTCGAGCAGGTACTTGCGCTCCGCCGTGGTCATCAGCTCTTTCGACAATCCCACTCGCTCACTCCATTCCCCGCCTGCTCAGTCCAGAACAATCGTCTGCCGATGCTCGGGCATCGTCGTCTTCCAGGCCAGCGTCGAACCAATCCGCGCCGAGAGCGTCTCCATCGCCGCGGGTTCGCCGTGAACGATGAAAGTGTTCCGGGGCGCGTGAGTGAAGCCGCCGAGCCAGTGCATGATCTCGTTGGCGTCGGCGTGCGCCGACATCGATTCGATGAGCTCGACGCTGGCGCGGACCGGAATCGTCTCGCCGTGGATGCGCACCGTCTTCTCGCCGTCGACGAGCCGCCGTCCGCGCGTGCCCGCCGCCTGGTAGCCGACAAAGAGCACGGTGTTGCGGGCGTCGGGCAGGGCGGCTTTCAGGTGGTGCAGCACCCGCCCCCCGGTCGCCATCCCGCTCGCCGAAATCACGATCGCGGGGCTCCTGGACTGGACCAGCTGCTTCGATTCCGCCGCCGTCGCGATCGTGCGGAACCGCTCGGTGCAGAAGGCGCACATCTGCCGCTCTTCGCGGGCATGGCGCCGCCGGTCGTCGGGGCGGTCGTCCCGGTCGGCTGGACCATGCGGGGCCTTGTCATCGACCGCCTCTGGCTGGAGGTCGGGATCGAGCTCGTTCAGCCGCTCGGTGTAGCGCGCCAGCGCCTCGATCGCCATCGGGCTGTCGAGGAACACCGGCAACACCGGGATTCTCTTCTCGTTCTCGAGCCGCTGCAGCCAGAACATCAGCTCCTCGACCCGGCCGATCGCGAACGAGGGAATGATGACGCGGCCGCCTCTCGCCGCGGTGGCACTGATCACCGCCGCCAGGCGCGCGCCGTCGTCGTCCACTTCGTGCTCGCGGTTGCCGTAGGTCGATTCGACGAGCAGGTAGTCGGCGTCGGTCACCATGGAGGGATCCGGCAGGACCGGCCGCTTGAAGCGGCCGAGGTCGCCGCCGAAGAGGATGGCGCGGCCGCCGGTGCGGAGGCGCGCGTAGGCCGAGCCCAGCAGGTGGCCGGCGTTGACGAACTCGACCTCGACGCCTGGCGCCACCGGCATCGGCCGGTCGTATCCCACCGGCTGCAGCTGCGACAGCGCCCGGAACGCGTCCGCCTCGCCGTAGAGCGGCAGCGCCGGAGCGTGCTTCGAGTAGCCGTGGCGGTTGGCGTCGGCGGCGTCCTCCTCCTGGATGCGGCCGGCATCGGGCAGGACGATCCGGCACAAGTCGCGGGTGCCGGCCGTGCAGAAGACGCGGCCGCGGAACCCCTGCGCAACCAGGCGCGGCAGGTAGCCGCAGTGATCCAGGTGCGCGTGGGTCAGGACGATGGCGTCGATGGCGCTGGCGGTTATCGGGAACGGCTGCCAGTTGCGTTCGCGCAGTTCCTTGAGCCCCTGGAAGAGCCCGGCGTCGACGAGCACCCTGGCGGTGCCGGTGTCGAGCAGGTACTTCGAGCCCGTGACCGTCCGGGCGGCGCCGAGGAACGTGATGGCGGGCATTCCGAGTTCAGTATAATCGTGGGCGGCAGGGCAACTCCTCTCGATGCAGCCTCTCCTCGACAATCTGCGCTCCGGCGGTTCCGTGATTGCAGCGGAGCTGCGTCCGCCGCGCGCCGAACTGCATGCGGCGGCGAGCATGGACGCCTGGATCGACACCTACCACGCGGTGCGCGGTCTCACCCGGGCGGGCACGTTCGTGTTCCTGACCGACAGCGCGGTCGGGTCGAAGGAGGAGGACAACCTCCGCCACCTGGTGATCAATCTCGGCAGCGATGTTCCGCGGTCCGGCGTGGTGCCGTTTCTCACCTGCAAGCATCCCCTCGACTACTGCCTCGCCTACGCCGACCGCGCCCGGGATCATGGCTTCGACGCGCTGGTAGTGCTCGGCGGGGACAAGAGCATCGGTGCGGCGCGCTGTCTCGAGCACGCGTGGGAGCTGCGCCACGAGATTCGCCGGCGGGTGCCGGCGCTGTCGCTCGGGGGCTGGGCCAACCCCCACGCGAGCGCTGCCGCGCAGGTCGGCCACCTGCTCGCTGACACCGCGACCGCCGAATTCTACCTGACCCAGATCGTCTCGCACCACAGCCTGCCGCAGGTCGAGGCGTTCCTGGGGGAGGCGGCTCGCCAGCAGCTGCGGCTGCCGGGGATGTTCGGAGTGTTCTACTACCGCTCGGCCAACCCGCGGACGCTCAGCGCGCTGGGCGGGTTCCTGCCGGTGCCGGCCCGCGAGCTGACCGCCGAGTTCGCCGCCGGCGCGACGCCGGAAGAGATCTGCGCGCGATCGATCCGCACGCTGACGGCCTCCGGGGCGCGACATTTCTACATCAGCAACCTGCCGGTGCACCGCGCCTCGCAGACGTTGCAGCGCATTCTCGATCTGGCCGGCGTCGGTCCGCAGAACGCCGCCCGCTGACGATCAGGCGCCGACGCCCTTGAACTGGTCGTCTTCCTCCGCAAACAGCACGTTGAAGCTGGTCAGCGACCCGTAGCACCCGCTGATGTAGCCCTGCAGCTTGACCTTGAGGTCTTCCGGGATCTCCGCGGCGTTGACCTGCTGCTCGAGGCTGCGCAGCCGGTTCCGCACCATCACCACCTTGTGGAAGAAGGTCTCGATCGGCCAGGCTTTCTCCTGCAGCGCGGCGTTCCCCGGCCGCAGCACGAGATGGCCGTTCCGCCACTTTTCCGCCGGCGCGGTCGCGGTAATCCCCGCTTCCTCGCGAATCACGCGGCGCAGGAGCATCTCGATGTCCATTCCCGACTCCTCCGATGACGCGGGCGGACCGACCCGCTCACGTTCGCTGACGATGGGCAGCGGCTCGCGCTCGCTCTTCGGCGCCCGCTTCGCGGACTCGCGCTCGGGCGTCGTGATGTCGCCCCCCCAGCTGGCCACCTTCGATTCCTGACCGACCCGCGGACCGCCACGGAAATTGTGCTCGCTGTGGCAGTAGCCGCAGACAACGCGCGCGGGGCGGCCGTCGTCATCCGCCACGACCACGGTGTGCAGGCGGTCGGTCTTGCAGGCTCGGCAGAAGTCCTCGATCGAGCCACCGGCGCGGTAGGTGGGCTGGGGCATCGGGTCATGGTAGCACCCGCGCCCGGGCGTCAGGCGGCTATCGAACGTGCCGCCCGCCGTCCACCCGCAGCGCTTCGCCGGTGACGAAGTCGGAGGCGATCAGGAAGGCGATCGCCTTGACGATTTCCTCGGCCCCGCCCCAGCGCCCCAGCGGCGTCGAGGCCTCGACGGCGGCGAGCTCCTCGGGAGTGGTCCCGGGCGGCGCCAGGATGGGCCCGGGGGCGACCGCGTTGACGAGGATGCGGTCGGGCGCGAGCTCGAGCGCCAGCGCCTCGGTCAGCCCGAGGACGCCGCGCTTGGCAACGTAGTAGGGAACGTAGTTCGTGTAGCGGGGGCGGCCGCTCACCGCCGTCCAGTCCGAAAAATTGATAATCCGGCCCTCGCCGGCGGCGCGCATGTGGGGCGCCGCCGCCCGGGCGCAGAGGAACGCCGCCTTCAAATCGACGTTGACGATGGAGTCCCAGAATGCGGCGTCCGAGTCGGCGAGCGGCGCGGAGCGGTAGACCGACGCCATGTTCACGAGGACGTCGAGGCGGCCGAGCTGCCGTACCGTCTCGTCCACCAGCCGGGCGCAGGCCGCGGCCTCCGACACGTCGGCCTGAATGGTGACGGCGCGGCGGCCGAGCGAGCGGATCGCCGCCGCCGCTTCTGCCGCTTCTGCCGCGGAGCGGTTGTAGGAGAGCGCCACGTCGGCGCCGCGGCCGGCGAGATCGATCGCCACGGCGGCGCCAATGCGCTTTCCGCCGGTGATCAGGGCCACGCGATCGCGCAAGTCCATGGAGTGACCGGTTTCAGACGCGGGGAAGGGTCTGTCGCCGCCCAAAGAAGCTGGACCAGGGCGCCTTGGCGCCCATGCGCCGTTCGGCCGTCCTGATGGTGAAGACGCCGGGATCGAGCCGCGGGCTGACTTCGTCCCAGTCGAGCGGCATCGACACCGGCGCGCGGGGGCGCCAGCGGACGGAGAACGGCGGAACGATGGTCTGCCCCGCGGCGTTGCGCATGACGTCGAGGTAGACCGGAGCGCGGCGGCGGGCCTTGCGCGCCTCGACCGTCACCAGCGCCGGATGCTCCGCGGCCATTTCGGCGGCAATCGCGAACGCATAGGCGCGGACCTGATCCTGCAGCGCCCCGCGCCTGAGCGGCACGAACACGTGCAGGCCGCGCCCGCCCGAGGTCTTGACGTAGGGCTCGAGGCCGTGATCTTCGAGCTTGTCGCGCAGCAGCAGCGCCGCCCGCGCCGCCGAGGCGAAGCCATCCGCGGGATCGAGATCGAACGCCAGCCAGTCGGGTTTGTCGAGCTGGTCGATGCGGCTGTCCATCACGTGGATGGCGATGCAGCCGAGATTGACCAGCGTCAGCAGCGTCTTGCGGGTGCCGCCGACGATGTAGTCGATATCGCGCCCCGCCGAGGGCGCCGGGATGGTCACGGTCGGAATGCCGGCCGGCAGGTTGGCCGGGGCCTGCTTCTGGAAGAAGCAGGTCTTGCGCAGCCCCTCCGGGCAGCGCTCGAGGGTGACGGCGCGTCCCTTCATCCACGGCAGGATCTGCGCCGAGATCCTCGAGTAGAAGCGGGCGAGATCGAGCTTGGTCAGCTGGTCGTCGGGCCAGAACAGCTTCGAGGGGTTGGTGATGACGGCTCCGCCCAGCCGCACGCTCGGAGTGGTCACATGCTCCCCGACCGGATCCGTGCGCGGCCGTAGGCGCGCATCTCGGCCGAGCGTGCGCGCCATCCGTCCACCGAGAGGACGCCGGGGCCGGTCAGCGCCAGGGCCACGAGCGCGCCGGCGAGGGCGAGGTTGAACTCGAAGCCATGTCCTTGCCCGCGCACTATGTTCCAGTTCAGAAAGAAGCCATTGAGGAAATGTACTTTCCAGATCGCGACGGCCATGTCGACGGCAAGGACCAGCGCCGTCGCACGGGTCAAAGCCCCCAGCAGCAGCATGATTCCGCCGATGAACTCGACGCCGCCGACCAGTAGCGCCAGCGGCAGTGCCGGAGCCAGCCCCAGTTGCGTGAAGAACGCGGCGGTGCCGCCGATGCCGCCGCCGCCCCAGACCCCGAACAGCTTCTGGGCGCCGTGCGCGAGGAACACCGACCCGATCGACAGACGAAGCACGGCAGGGCCGTACGGCTGCATCCAACCTCCCTCGCGCATCAGTCGGTCCGGGCGTTGGCGTATTGTGACATTGAACCTGTGGGAAAACACATCTTCCGGCTGGAATCACCGGCGGGAGGGGAGGCTGACGGGCGCGCGGCGCCGGCAGGCTGCCGGCGTGGGGACGAACGATCGACCGGAAGCGGAACGCGAAACACCCTGCGAAAGTGCTGACGTTAGCCGCGGCTGCCGCGCCGGACCATTCCGGCGGGACCGCCTGCGCTCCGCTCCCGGTCCACCGGGCCGGCGGCCGTTTACGTCAGGACCTTGATGACGACGCGGCGATTCTGCGCGCGGCCGTCGCGGGTCTTGTTCGGCGCAATCGGCTTCTCTTCGCCGTAGCTGATCACGTTGATCTTGTGGAGCGGTACCTGGTGCTGTTCGTAGAGGTAACGCTTGACCGCTTCGGCGCGCTCGAGGCCAAGGCGGTAGTTCACCTCTTTGGGGCCGGCGTTGTCGGTGTGCCCCTCGATCTCGATGTAGGCGCCGTTCGGCTCTGCCTTCAGCTTCTCGACCAGCGCGTCGAGGTCGGCCTTGGCCTGGTCGGGCATCACCGCCTTGCCGAACTTGAAGCCCCCCTTGTCTTCGCTGAGCGTCACTTCATAGACGAGCCGCTTCGAGGCGCGCTCGATCGCGTCGGCGCGGGTGTTGACCGCGGCGGCAGCGGCGCGCGCGTCCGCGGCGCTCTTGCCGGCGGCATCGGCACGCTGGCCCGCGGCCTGCGCCTTCTGGTCCACTTCGCCGATGCGCCCTTCGTTGGTGCGGGTCCGCTCCTGGGTCTCCTCGACCGTCTTCGAGAGCGTCTCCACCTTGCCGTTGACTTCCCCGACCTGGGTCTTCACCATCTTCTTGGTTGCGCAGGCGGTGGTGCCGCCAAGCGCCAGTGCAAGAACGGGTACGACGAGCACGAATTTCTTCATTGTGTCCTCCGGGCTTCCTGTTACCGAGCCGATAAAAAATGCCAGTGCGAACCCGCGCCTGCGCGCGGGGGCCGTGCCCTCACCGAGCCGGGGCTGCGTCCCCGACCGTTCCCGCCACCATGTAGCCGGCGCGCGACCGCACGATCAGATCGCGATCGCGGGCGCGCACCTCGAGCGGACGCCACCCCGGCGCCGCCGACGCCTCGAACGCCAGCACGTACTGGTGCCGGAGCTCTTCGACGATTTGTCTCGCCGCCACGCTCGCCCGGGCCGGCGCGCTGACCGCGAAGTACTCGCCGCCCGTCCAGTGCGCGAGGTTGGACAGCGGGCCGGGGATGTCGTTCGACTCTTTCGGGTTGTCGATGGGCGACATCACCGCGACGATGTAGACCGGCACGTCGATCTCACTGGCGATGCCCGATACCTGCTCGGGCGTCAGCCGGCTGTGTGTGTCCACCCCGTCGGTGAGCACGACCACCGCGGCCCGCTGCGGCAGGTGACCGCCGGTCGCCCCGGCCGGCGCCACCGCTCGAGCGGTCTGGGCGATGGCGTCGTACATCGAAGTCTGGCCGAACGGCGGCTCGACGTGTTCCAGCGCCGCCTCGAGCGCGCGCACGTCGGAGATGAAGTCCGTGACGCGGTCGAGCCGGGTGTCGAACGCGAAGACCGCCGCTTCGTCGTTCCCGCGCAGCGCCCCCAGCAGGTAGAGCGCCGCCTGTTTCGCGTCGACGGCTTTGGTGCCGACGCGCATGCTGCCGCTGATGTCGAAGAGCACCGCGAGCTTGACCGGTCCGTCGGCCTGCGCCTTGAAATCGAGGATCGGGCGCGTGCGCCCCCCCTCGGCGACAATGAAATCCTTCTGTTCCATGTTCGAGACGAAACGCCCCTTGCGGTCCCGGACCACCGCACTGACAGAGACGACGTCCACGGATGAGCGGAAGGTGGAAGGGGCTCGCTGCGGGGCCGCCTCAGCAGGAGCGGCCGGTTCCTGCGCCTGCACCGCGCCGCCCATCAGGGCGAGCGCGAAGACCGCGCCGGACAGAGACAGCCGCTTTGTCATGCCTCCTGTGTTCCAAAGAACCTGCCAACCCGCTAACTTCCACAGTCCCAGCAGTTAGAAGATGAGCTGTGCTCTCGAGGATGCATGTCTAAGCTATTTTCGTGTAAAAAGTGCTCGCCTTGACGCCAACGCCAGGCAATTCCTACACGGTCTGCAGGCAAGGCCCAAATTTTTCGATTCGCCGCGTGTGCAAGCGCTAAATTCCGGCGCTCGCGATAAGATTCGGCGATGCCCTCGAGGAGAACCGCGCCGGCCATTCGGGTCAATCCGCGCATCAGCGGGTTCGTCTACGCCATTCGCAACATCGTGGCCGAAGCGCGCAAGGTCGAGGCCTCGGGGCGCAAGGTCCGCTACCTCAACATCGGCGATCCCATAATTTTTGGCTTCAAGACGCCGCCCCACATGATCGAGGCGGTCGAACGCGCCATGCGCGACGGCGACAACGGCTACGCGCCGTCGGCCGGCATCCCCGCGGCGCGCGAAGCGGTCGCCGCCGAGTGCGTCCAGCGCGGCATGCCGATGTCCGCCGACCGGGTCGTGATCACCTCCGGCACCTCCGAGGGTATCGAGCTCGCCCTCACCGCGATGGCCGGGCCCGGAGACGACGTGCTGATCCCGATGCCGACGTATCCGCTGTATACCGCGGTCCTCGCCAAGATCGGGGCGCGGCCGGTGTTCTACCGCACCGACCCGGCGCGGGGCTGGCAGCCGGATCTGGATCACGTCCGCAGCCTCGTGACTCCGGCCACCCGGGCGCTGGTCGTGATCGATCCCAACAATCCGACCGGCGCCACCTATTCGGCGGAAGCGCGGCGGGCGCTCATCGACCTCGCCGACGCGCACAACTTTCCACTGCTGGCCGACGAGGTCTACGCCGACCTGGCCTTCGACGGCCCCGTCGGCGCGCTCGCGGCGCTCAACCCCGAGGCCCCGGTGATTACCTTCTCCTCGCTCTCGAAGGCCTACCTGGCCCCAGGGTGGCGGGCGGGATGGATGGCCGTCGCCGTCACGCCGCGGCTCGACGATCTCCTGGCCGGCATCAAGAAGCTGGCGGACGGCCGGTTGTGCAGCACCGGTCCGATGGAGCACGCCATCGTCGCCGCCCTCAACGGCGATCGCAGCCACCAGCAGGTCTTCCGCGACGCCCTCCGCGAGCGGGCCGACATCACCCATGCCCGCCTCAATGCCATCGACGGCATCAGCGTCGTCGCCCCTTCGGCGGCGTTCTACGCCATGCCGCGGGTGGCGCTGCCGCCGGGCACGACCGACCAGGATTTCGTCCTGGGCCTGCTGCGCGCCACCGGGGTGCTCTGTGTCTTTGGATCCGGCTTCGGCGCGGAGCCCTCGGAAGGTCTCTTCCGGGTGGTGTTCCTGGCATCGCCCACCGAGCTGGGCGAGATCTACGACCTGATTGCCGGCTTCACCGGGGACTTCCTTTGCCAGCGGACGGCGTGAGTTGACCACCAGACGCGCGGACCAGAAGTCCGCGGAACAGAAGTCCCTCGTGCTGTGGACCATCGGCGTGCTGACGCTGGCCGTCATCCTGCTGTGGTCCGCCTATCTGGTGCGCGACGTTCTGCTGTTGATTTACATCAGCGGGCTGCTGGCGATCGGGTTCAGCCCGATCGTGCGGCTGATCGAGCGGCAGAAGGCGCTGCCGATCGGCACCCGCCGCTTCCCCCGCTGGATGGCCATCCTTGTTCTTTACCTTTTCATCCTCGGAACGCTGACCGGTATCGGCTTCGCGATCATTCCGCCGCTGGTCGATCAGGCGCAGGAATTCTGGGCCGCATTGCCGCGCATGTTCGAGAAGGTCCAGGTCTTCCTGATGGAGAAAGGCCTGCTGCGGGAGCACCTGACGCTGCGCGAGGCGGTGCAGCGCGCGCCGGCCGGCGGCGGCGGCCAGGCGGTCGGCACCGTCATGGGCGCCATCGTCGGGGTGGTCGGCGGCCTCTTCGGGCTGCTGACGATTCTGATCCTGACCTTCTACCTGCTGGTCGAGGCGGACAGCCTGCGAAACGCCATGTTGCGGCTGTTCCCGAGCGACAGCCGCGAGCGGGTGGCGGCGGCGAGCCGCGACATCACCGTCAAGGTCAGCGCCTGGCTGGGCGGCCAGTTGCTGCTCGGAGCGATCATCGGCGCCTCGTCGGCGGTGGGACTGGGTCTGCTGGGTGTCCCGTTCTTCTACGTTCTGGCGCTGATTTCCGGCATCGGCGAGCTCATTCCGGTGGTCGGCCCGATTCTCTCGGCCATCCCGGCGATCCTGGTCGCGTCAACCGTATCGGTCAACAAAGTTCTGCTCGTGGTGGGTTTTTTCGTCCTCCAGCAGCAGCTGGAAAACCACATCCTGGTCCCCAAGATCATGTCCCGGCAGGTGGGGGTCAGCGCCGTGACGGTGATCGTAGCGTTGCTCATCGGCGGCAAGCTGCTGGGGATCCCCGGAGCAATTCTCGCGGTTCCCACCGCCGCCATCCTGCTGGTGCTGGTCGCCGAGTTCACCAAACAGCCCGGCGAGGACGGCGGGGAAGAGGGCGGGAAATAGGGAGCGGCCGAGGCGGCCCACTGCTGGCATCGGCATTGATTCCTCACCTCAGGCGGGTCCCTCGGGCCCCCCGGATGGGCAGCCGAGGGGACTTCGCGGAGCGGCCAGAGGTTGAAATGAGCAGCGGGGGTGGTACTCGGCGGAACCTCTTCGGCGACGTCGCCCTCATCCTCTTCCTCCTCGCGCAGGCCTCGGACGGGGTTCTGACCTACGTCGGGGTCAGCAGTTACGGCATCCACATCGAAGGCAATCCGCTCATCGGCTGGCTGATGTCCGCGATGGGGGAAGGCCCGGCCCTGGCCGCGGTCAAGCTGACGGCCGGAGTGTTCGGAATCGCGCTGCACCTGTCGTCGGTCCACCGCGTCGTGGCGCTGCTGGCCGTCTTCTACCTGGCGGTGGCGGTGGTGCCCTGGGTGGCCATCCTGTTCTACTGGAGCTGAGCCCGGCCGAGCTGACGGCGGGCGCGGGGCGGGAGTTATACTCGCCTCTTATGCGACGAGACCCGCTGGCCTACCTTGGTGACGAGCTCCGCGCGCTCAAGGACCAGGGCCTCTACCGGCAGCTCAGGGTCCTCGAGGACGAACAGCAGGCTCACGCGACGTTCGACCACCGTTCGGTCGTCAACCTCTCCTCCAACAATTATCTCGGCCTCACCACCCATCCGCGGCTGCGGGCGGCGGCGCTGGCCGCGGTCGAGAAATTCGGCGTCGGATCCGGGTCGGTCCGCACCATCGCCGGCACCATGGAGATGCACGTCGAGCTCGAGCGCAAGCTGGCCGAGTTCAAGAAGGTCGAGGCGGTCGTCGTCTTTCAGAGCGGCTTCACCGCCAACGCCGGCACGGTCTCGGCCATCCTCACCAAGGCGGACGTCGTCATCTCCGACGAACTGAATCACGCCAGCATCATCGACGGCTGCCGCCTGAGCCGTGCGACCATCAAGGTCTTCCCGCACAAGGACGTCGAGGCGGCGCGGAAGATCGTGGCCGCGCTCCCCGCCGGGCAGCGGCGGCTGCTCGTCACCGACGGCGTCTTCAGCATGGACGGCGACCTCGGCCCGCTGCCGGAGCTGTGCACGCTGGCGGAAGAGACCGGCTGCATCATGATGGTGGACGATGCCCATGCGAGCGGGGTGTTTGGCGCCAGCGGCCGCGGCACCATCGACCATTTCGGGGTCCACGGCCGGGTCGACGTGCAGGTCGGGACGCTGTCGAAGGCGATCGGCGCCCTCGGTGGATACGTGGCCGGCAGCCGCGATCTGATCGAGTTCCTCCAGCAGCGGGCCCGTCCGTTCCTGTTTTCGACATCGCACCCGCCCGCGGTCACCGCGGCCTGCATGGCCGCCCTCGACGTGCTCATCGAAGAGCCGGAGATTATCGAGCGGCTGTGGACCAACACCCGCTTCTTCAAGGCCGGCCTGATCGCGCTCGGCTTCGACACCGGGCTCAGCGAAAGCCCGATCACTCCGGTCATTGCCGGAGACAGCGCCGTCGCCAGCGCCCTGTCGGACCGGCTGTTCCAGGAGGGGGTGTTCGCGCAGGCGATTGTGTTCCCCACCGTGGCGAAGGACAAGGCGCGGGTCCGCACCATCGTGACCGCGACCCATACCCGCGAGGACCTGCAGTACGCGCTCGATCGCTTCGCGGCGGTCGGACGGGAGCTGGGGCTGATCGCCTGAGGACCAGGGTGAAGCACTCGAGGTCCGATCGCGCCCGCGAGCTGTTCGACACCTACACGCGCGATCTGTCGCGCGAGGATTTGCAGCGCCTCTTCACCCACGATACCCCGCAGGCTTACCGGTTCTTCGCCCGCGGTCTTGCCGAGGATCGGCTCGCGGGTCTGCCGCCGTGGAAGCGGATTCCACTTCGGGTCCGGCAGATCTTCGTCGCCTTCACCCTGAAGCTGCCGCCGGCGCGGCGCGCCCTCTACATCACGGCGCTGCTGGTGGCGCTCGTCGGCCTGCTGCAGCTGTTCCGCGGCTTCAGCCAGGTGGACGTGCCGTTCGGCGTACCGTTCATTCAGGTGGCGATCCTGACCCCGGTCTGGGCCGACGGCACCTTCGCGCTGCTCGTCAGCCTGCTGCTGGTCAACCTGCTGGTGCTGCTGGAAGTCGCCGACCGGCTGTCGCTCAAGGGAGAGCTGGAGGTCGCCCGCGAGATTCAGCTGGCGATGCTGCCGAGCGGCACCTACCACGCCGCCGACATCCAGATCTGCGGCCTGACGCGTCCGGCCAATACCGTCGGCGGCGATTTCTACGACGTGCTGACGCTGCGCGACGGCCGCGTCATCGTCACGCTGGGGGATGTGGCGGGCAAGGGCAGCCCGGCGGCGCTGCTGATGGCGCTGCTGCTGGCGGTGCTGCGAACGCTGGTCGACGAAGAGCTCGAGCCGCCGGCGCTGGCGGCGCGCCTCAACACCCAGATCTGCCGCCACAGCCCGTCGTCGCGCTTCATCACCCTGTTCTATGGCGTCTACTCCCCCTCGACCGGCGCACTCACCTACGTCAATGCCGGACAGACCCCGCCACTGCTGCGGCGCCGGGATGGCCGCTACGAGCGGCTGGGGAGCACCGGCGTGGCGCTGGGCATGTTCGAAGGCTCGACGTTCGGCGCCATCGACACCCGCCTCGAGCCCGGGGAGACGCTGGTGCTCTACAGCGACGGCATTACCGAAGCGGAGGACCCGTCGGGCCGGCCGCTCGAGGAGAGCGGGCTCGAAGAGGTGCTCGAGCGGCATGCCGATGCCGATGCGGCCGAGACCGGCACGCGGATCCTGGCCGCGGTCGCGGCGCATGCGAAGGATTCGCGGTTCGCCGACGACCTCACCGTGCTGGTCCTGAAGCGGGCGGCGCCGGCCTCCGCCTAATAAGGAAGCGGCCATGCCCCCCTTCACCGGCCGCGCGGCGCTCTGCTTCTGCCTCGCTTTCTGTGCCGCTTCCGGGCGCGGCGCGGCCCAGGCCCCCGAACGCGACGGGATCGGGCCGCTGCTGCGGAGCCTGGAGCAGGCGGCCGCGGCCGGCGACCGCCGCGGTGTGCTGGCGCTCGGGGAGGCCGCCATCAGCCGTCCCAGCTTCGAGGACTTCGCCGCCACCCTGACCATCCCGACCGCCACCCGGCTGGTGATCAACGAACGCGATCGCATCCCGCTCGCGGGCGGCGGGCAGCAGCTGATCCTCGAGGTCTTCGCCGAATACCACACGGAAGGCCGGCTGGGGACGTGGCGCGTGGACGTCCGCCCCGGCGCCGCCGCCGCCGATCCCTGGCGCATCGCCGCGGTCGGCCGGCTGTCGATCATCTCGGGGCTCTACCGCCTGTCGCTCAGCACCGACCGCCAGTACGACGTCCACGACCTGACCGTGCACGCCGAGGATCTGACCATCGAGATGCCGAGCGGCCGCGCCTTCGTCGCCGAAGTGCCCGACGGGCCGACGGCGCTGGTGCTGATCGGCCGGGGTCGGATGCGCTTCACCCCGCCCGATCCGGCGGAGCGGACCCAGGTGCGGATCTTCTCGGGCAACGATGCGCTGGTCACCGACATCGACATGGCATTCCTGCGGCTGAATCCCGCGGAGTTCAGTGCGCGCGTCGACACCGGCGCGCTCCGG
>JAYTEJ010000512.1:0-4755 GCA_043735365.1 Acidobacteriota bacterium | reverse complement strand
GCGGACAAGATGGACGTCGTGCTCAGCGCCTGATGCGATTGGCTGTCAGATTGGCTGTCAACTCGGCTGAAGGCCGGGTTGACGTCTCAGCTTTTGGTGTTTTTGTTCGGAGAAAGAAGTGAGCCGCGATGGAATCGAACCATCAACCCGCAGATTAAGAGTCTGCTGCTCTGCCAATTGAGCTAGCGGCCCACAGAGGGGAGGCAAAGAAAATCGAGTATATCAGACCCGGCACCCGTTGTCGCGGCCTGAAAGCACTCCGGACCGCGGCATCGCGCGTTTGACAAGCCGCCCGACCCGGGCATAATCGGCATCTTCGTCACACATGAACACGTATCGCATCGCGCTCTATCCGGGAGACGGCATCGGGCCGGAGGTGACCGACGCCGCCGTCGCGGTCCTGGCCGCCTTGCAGCAGAAGGGCGGCGGCTTTCGCCTCGACTACGAGTGGTTCGACTGGGGGATGTCACATTTCGATCGTCACGGCCGCGTCGCGCCGGAGGATTTCCTGACGACGCTCGGCGGCTTCGATGCCATCTTCCTCGGGGCTGTCGGCTGGCCGGCGCGGCTGCCGGACCACGTGACGCTCGCGCCGCTCATCAGCCTGCGCCAGGCCTTCGATCTCTACGCCTGCGTCAGGCCCGCGCGCACGTTTGACGGTGTACCAGGTCCCCTGCGGAGCCTCGAGCCCATCGACCTCGTCGTCGTGCGCGAAAACTCTGAGGGAGAATACGTCGACAACGGGGGGGTGCTGGCCGCCGGCACCCCGCACGAGGTCGCGCTTCAGACCGCCGTGCATACGCGCCGCGGCGTCGAGCGGATTCTCGAGTTCGCCTTCGAGCTCGCGCGCACGCGGCGCCGGCGGCTCGCGATGATCACGAAATCGAACGCGCAGCGCTACGCCTACGTGCTCTGGGATCGCATCCTCGCCGAGATCAGCCCCCGGTATGCCGACGTCCTGGTGGAGAAGCTCCACATCGATGCCGCGACTCTCGAGCTGGTGCGCCGGCCGCACACCTTCGACGTCGTCGTCGGCTCCAACCTGTTCGGCGACATCCTCAGTGACTTGACCGGCGGCATCACGGGCAGCCTGGGTCTGAACCCCTCGGCCAACCTGCGCCCCGATCGCCGCTTCCCCTCGCTGTTCGAACCGGTGCACGGATCCGCGCCGGACATTGCCGGGAAAGGCATCGCGAACCCGACAGGTGCAATTCTCAGCGCCGCGATGATGCTCGAATGGCTCGGGGAACGCACCGCCGCCGCCCTTGTCCGGAAGGGTGTCGAGAGCGCGCTGGCCGCCGGACACCGCACGCCGGACATCGGCGGAACACTCACGACGTTGGCCATGACCCGGGCGATCGTGAAGCATCTCGAATGACGGACCCCGGCGACGCGACGCCCGGCGGGCCGGCGCCGCGTCGGGTAATGTCCCCTATCGTCTGGCGTGCCGGTGTCCCCGTTCTCGCCGGCCTGCTCCTGGCCCTCAGCCCGGCGCCGCCCGGCCTCGCACCTTACGCGTGGCATTACGCCGCCCTCTTCGCAGCGGTCATCCTCGCGCTTATTACCGAGCCGGTTCCAGCGGCCGCCGTCGGCCTGATCGGCGTGACGTGCGCCGGCGCGCTCGGCCTCCCGTTCAGTCCCGCGCAGATGGCGGACCCCGCATTCAGGTTTCCGGCCGAAGCGCTGCGATGGGCTCTGGCCGGCTTCATCAACAACACGGTCTGGCTGATCTTCGGGGCATTCGTCTTCGCCATGGGCTACGAAAAGACGGGGCTCGGACGCCGCATTGCGCTCGTGCTGGTCAAGCGGCTGGGGGGACGCACGCTCGGCCTCGGCTATGCTATCGCGCTGTCCGATCTCGCCCTCGCGCCGTTCACGCCGTCGAACACCGCGCGCAGCGCCGGGGCTATTTTTCCGGTCATTCGCAGCATCCCCGAGCTGTACGGCTCCCGACCCGGTGAGTCATCCCGCCGCATCGGCGCCTACCTCATGTGGGTGGCCTTTGCCTCGACCTGCGTGACGAGTTCGATGTTCGTGACGGCGCTCGCGCCCAACCTGCTCGCGCTCGAGCTCGTTCGTCAGGGCACGGGCGTCGAGATTACCTGGACGGAATGGTTCGTGGGGTGCCTGCCGGTCGGCGGGGCGCTGCTGCTCGTCTTGCCCTGGCTCGTGTACAAGGTCTACCCGCCGGAGATCCGGTCGAGCACGGAAGTGCCACCGTGGGCCGCCGGGGAGCTGGCGAAACTGGGACGTATCACAGCCCGAGAAGGCATCATGGCGGCGCTGGTCGTTCTGGCGCTGGGGCTCTGGATTCTCGGCTCCAGGTGGGTCGATCCGACCATGGTCGCCCTCGTCGCCATCTCGCTGATGCTGATCACGGCGATCGTCTCGTGGGCCGACATCGTGGAAAACGCCCCGGCGTGGAATGTGCTGGTGTGGTTTGCGACGCTTGTCGTGCTCGCCGATGGTCTGAACAAGGTGGGTGTCGTGGACTGGTTCGGCCGGGGCGCCTCGGCGCTTCTGGCCGGCCAGCCGCCGATCCTGGTGATGGTGCTGCTGGTCGCGCTGTTCTTTGCGCTGCATTACATGATTGCGGGCCTTGCGGCTCATGCGACCGCGCTGCTGCCGGTCATGATCGCGGCGGGATCGGCCGTCCCCGGTATGCCGGTGCGCCCCTTCGCGCTGCTGCTCGTGTTCTCGCTCGGCCTGATGGGGGTCCTGACCCCCTACGCATGCGGACCCTCGGCCGTGTACTACGCGAGCGGCTACGTGCCGCGCGGGGATTTCTGGAAGCTGGGGCTGCTGTTCGGCCTCATCTTTCTTGGCGTGCTGCTCTTCGTGGGTGTGCCGTACCTGACGGCCACCTCCTGAGCCCACACGCTGAGAAGCAGGACCCCGATCTGCTTCGGCCTGTAACGCTCTAATAGATCTGGCGCGTGGTGGCGACGACCGTTTTCGGCGGCGTCACGCCGGCCGCCAGCATCGTGTCGCGCAGCGCGGCGGCGGTGTCGGGCGACGGCTTGAAGTTTCCGAACCGGTAGCCGGTGGCAATGGCCAGCGGCGTCCAGCCAAACTTGTTGGGACGATTCCAGAGCTCGATGCGTGCGTGCTTCGCGGCGAGAAACTTCACGACCAGCGGCAGGTTCTTGTAGGCGGCGGCGTGCATGGCGGTTTCCCCGTTATCGTCGACCGCGTTCACATCCGCGCCGAGATCGAGCGCGACCTGCAGCGCCTCGAGCACCTCACGCTCCGTGCCCGCATCCTCGCCGGGCGATCGGGTCGCGAGGCCCGCGGCCGCCATCAGCGGGGTGCTGTTGTCGGCATTCGTCAGTGTGGGATCGGCGCCGAGCGCGGCCAGCGTGCGCATCAGTTCGGCGTCGGCCGTGAGCGCGGCGAGAAAGAACGGCGTCACGCCGATTTCGTTCAGCCGGGTGTTGTTCAGGTTGGCCCTTTTCGTCATTCTCGCGTTCACATGGGCGCCGTGTGCCACGAGCTTCTTGACGAGATCGAGGCTGCCGAGCGAGCCGGAGCCCGGAGGCGCGGGGTCGTTGTCGCCGATGCCGGGGTTGCGGACCGCGGTGATCGCGTGGAGGGCCGTGTAGCCCGGCAGGCTGGCGTTCGGGTCGGCGCCGGCGTCGAGCAGGTGCGCCGCGAGCTCGTAATGGGCATTGGTCACCGCCAGCAGCAGCGCGCTGGTGCCGACCGGCGGCAGCCGTCCGCCGTAGCCGCGCTTGCGGCCCGGATCGGTCGCGATGGTGTCGTTGGCGTCTGCGCCAGACGCGAGCAGGACCCGGACGACGTCGAGGCGTCCCTCACGGACGGCGAAGAGCAGCGGCGTCAGGCCCGAGGGCAGACGCGCGGCGACGCTCGCGCCCGCTTCGATCAACATGCTCACCACATCCGCGTGCCCTTCGGCCGCGGCCCACATCAGCGCCGTCTGCCCGCGCCGGGCGTCCTTGCTGTCCACCGCCGCGCCGCTGGACAGCAGCGCCTTGACGGCGTGCAGCGCGCCGCTGCGCGCCGCGGTCATCAGCGGAGTCTCGCCGCCCGGAAGCGCGGCGTTCGGATCCGCGCCGGCCTTCAGCAGCAGGTCCACCATCGCAGCGCTGGCGTTCGTGCACGCGAGCGACAGCGGGGTGACGCCGTAGCGATTGGCGGCGTTGGGATTGCCGCCCGCCCGGACGATCAGCGTCGCGATCGGGAGATCGTCGTGGTACGAGGCCCACAGCAGCGCCGTCATCCCGTCCACCTGCGGCGCGTCCACGGCGGCCTGCTGGCCGAGCAAGGCGCTGACCGCCGCCCGGTCCATCCTCTCTGCGGCATCCGCCAGCGGCGCGGGCGCGCCGGCCGCCTCCAGGCTTCCCGCAGCGAGGAGCAGAACGAACCCGTAGAGGGCGCATCGCTTCAATCGAGTCATGAGGACCATGCCTCCTTCGTGGCCGGAAGCCGGTGTCTCACAGCGACAGCAGCTCTTCGACCTTGCCTTTGCTGTCGGCAAACGCGTCCATGCGCACGCCCACGCGTTCGAGCAGCGTCAGGTGGAGATTCGCGAGCGGCGTCGGCTCCGCATACTTGATGTGGCGGGCCCCCTTGTGCCGTCCCGCCGCGCCGCCGGCGACGAGGATTGGAAGGTTCACGTGGTCGTGCACGTTCGGATTCCCCATGCCGCTGCCGTACAGATACAGCGAATGGTCGAGCAGCGTTCCGTCTCCCTCGGGCGTCGCCTTCAGCTTCTCGAGGAAGTAGGCGAAGAGC
>JAYTEJ010000511.1:0-10166 GCA_043735365.1 Acidobacteriota bacterium | reverse complement strand
GGCCCCACCTTCCTCGAGCGCGAGCTCCACTGTGTTGAGGAGATCGTACTTCTCCAGGCTGAGCTCCGCCATCGTCTTGGATTCCTCCTTTTCCCACTCATGGAGTCTGTCCTGGGCATCCTTGAGATGGTCCTTGCTCTTTTGAATCAGCTCGTCGGCGGTCTTCCATTTCCGGTCGGCGTCGGCGAACTTGTCGGGAGTGCATGGATTCCTGGGCGCAGGCGTTGGTGTCAGCGGCGGGATCGGATCGAGCGGGGGTGTCGGACACTCGGGGCAGGGCGGGACGAAGGCAACGTGGACGGACTTGGTGTTCACCTGGCCTGCGCCGATCTGGGCGGTCTGCGAACCGGAATCAATCGTGAACCCGCGTCCGGCGAGCAATTGAGCGAGCGGCGCCGGCATCGTTCCGTTGGCCTCGGCACTCCAGGTCGTGTTCAAGGCGTTCGACGATGCGAACACGACACCGTCGCGCGTGAATCCGAGTTGCGGCGTGAGCGTCAGCGTCCTCCCCTGGCAGCTGGCCTGTTCGGCGTTGATCAGCGTGCGCTCGAAGTCCGCGCCGGCGTCGGGCGGCATGCCGTTGAACGTCATCTTGTTGGTGCTGCCGCCGAGCGCCAACAGGATCAAGATCATGAGATTGGCGTCGTATCGCTGCGGCGCCAGCACGCCATCGCAACTCATCGACCGGTAAGCCCGCGGCGCATCGTGATGAGCGAACGCGGCGGACACGAGCATGTCTCCGTGGAACGGCAATTGGGGTATCGGAAGCACCGCGATCGGCCGGCCGGCCTGGCTGAAGATGTTGAACCCGACGTGCGGAAAACGCGCCGACGTCCGGACAACGGCATCGGTCGTCTCGACGCCGGCGCTTCCGACCTGGACTTCGGTGTGCAGTGTGGAATCGACCGTGATGACGACGTCGAACTGCACCGACGGCGTCGCGGCGTGCACCGGCACCGCTGTCGGCGCCGCGCCCCGGCCCGCCTGTGCGTGAGCGGACACCACCGACAGACCGGCCAGGCCGAGCAGCGCGACGCTTTTCCAAACGCGCCGGGCCATCAGCTGTGCGCCACGAAGATCTCGGCGCGGCGGTTCCCGGCGCGTGGCGTACTCCATCTCTTCCCTCCAGGAGAACACATGCTTCGCATCGCAACCCGGGGCGTCTGGCCGAGAACCCGACGCTCTCGAGACCGCAGTCTGGTGCGCGACGCCGTGCTCGAGAGCGTCGCGGACGCTCTCAGGCTGCCGGCCGCGCGACGAGCAGGCTGAAGCACGCGGCAGCGAGGCCGCCGGCGACTGTGCTCGGCCGCCTTTGTCGTGGTCGGATACCGGCTGCCCCAGAAAAGTGCCGTCGGAATCCTTGACAACGGGTACGGTCGGGTCGCCGTCCTCGTCGGTCTTGCCGAGGAACAATCCGTCAGCTGAGAGCCGCATCCACTCGATCATCCACAGCCGGCCGTCGCGCCGCGACTCGACGCGCGAGTACTTGAGGCCGCCGATCGTGTCCGATCCGGCGACCTCGCTCACGACCGTCGTCTCGAGGACATTGTCTTTGTCAGCAGCGGCATATCCGCCGGCGAGGGATGCACGCCGGGGCCGAACTCCTGGCGCATGTGACAGGTCCACCGCGTGTGCATCGCGAGTGGATAATCGAGGGGGTCGGACGGGGCAGGCGCCGGACCGCGTAGCGACGCGAGCGCCAAGGTGGCCAACAACGCGGCTCGGAGATGCACGGCAGTAGCTCCGCGGGCATTCTAGCCACATTTTCGGGCGGTCACTCGGATTTTTGTGTCAATGCCATTGCTGGCCCATATCCGGCGACGGTCTGCGGTTGCGGAGAACATCAGCCGGCCGCCGCCTCACTCGGGGGCGCCGGCTGCAACCCCGCCTGAACGCAGACGATCGGGGGACTCAGGCGGCGTCGCGCCGCAATCGCAGCCGGGCCAACACCTTGCGAGGGTCAATCGACGGGTGGAACGCACGTGCCGCCGGCAGCTGTAGGTAGGCAATGAAGCCGACGGCAAGCAGGCCCAGTGCGGGAGAGTGGATCCGGACTGCTCGCAGGATCTCGCACGACAGGAACACGTAGACCGAGAAGCGGGCCCGCTCGTGGCGCCGCAGCATCAGCATGCCGACGATGGGCGCGATGAGGAAGTAGACGAATCCGTCCCACAGCCGCGGACTGCCGTAATTGAGCCATCGCCGCCCCAACAGCAGCGCGGCGGCGTGAAGCAGCGGACTGGCGAGCAGGGCGAGGGTCAAGAGCCACAGTCCGACCGGACGGCGCGGCCGCTGGTCGAGGGCGCCGGCCGGAAGCCTCACGTCAGCCGCTTCGGAAGGTCCCACAGTGCCCCGTTTCAACATCTGAAGTCTACGAGGAAAGCGGCCATCGCGTTACGGCAACGTCCGCAGGCCGAAGAAGTCTGCCGCGTCGACGACCGCGGGATCCTCGAGCGTCAAGGCCCGAATCGAGCGGACCTGCAGCTGTGATGCGGCGCGGTCGAACAGCGTCACATTGATCCAGAGGGCTTCATACGTGGACCACCAGCGCACTCCCGCAGCGCGGCGGTGCCGGTCGTGCAAGGCCAGCGTCTGCGGCTGCGTGATCTGCCGGTCGCGCGTGGCGACTCTCGACGGGCGCAGGCGCTCACGTCGCAACACCACCGGATCGTCGAGATCAACGATCTCGGCGTCGTCGTCAAGCTCGAGGTCGGCCAGTGCCAGCGGCAGCCCGCGGCGTCGAAGCAGAGACGGCAGCAGCCGTTGACCACGGAACCGGGCGAGCTGTTCGACGATGGTCGAAAGGGGAGAGACGGAAAGATACAGGCAACCGTAGCGTTCGGGATTGTCGTGGCGTCCCTCGCCCTGGTAGAGGCGCGGAAACCAGAGCGGACCGTCAGGTCCGGCGGGAGCGGCCCGCTCGTCCCAGGCAAAGCAACGGTGGAGGATCACACGCGGGGCAGGCGGATCATGCGAAGGTATCCGACCGCTCGGCGCGAATCGCGCGCATCAGCTCCTCGGTGCGGCCCAGGCGGATGAGATCGACAGGCCGGCGATCACCGAGCAGCGGATTGACGCCGAAGAGCCAGGCCAGCGCCGCATCCGGCTCATAGATGCGAAGCACGTTCGACCAGACGAGTTCGAGCAGGTCGACTTTCTCGGCATTGAGCGGGTCGATGCCGGCACCGCGGAGCCAGCGGGTCACCTGCGAGCGGCTGACGCCGAGCAGGTCCGCCAGGCGCGCGGCGGAGCGGAAGTCGACACTGAGCGTCCGCACTTTCTGGGCCAGGGCCACGGGCATGCATTGACTATAGCGCAGCAGAACCTGTTGCGCAACATTTGGTGTTGCGTGGTGTCCGTAGCGCCCCTCGAGCTGGGGAAGCCCCGTCCGGTCCGCACTGCGTTCATGGCCGCGACCGCTGCCAGAATCGAGCCGAGGGCTCAACTGACGGGCAGCATCGAGTTGCAGGAAGTCATCCGCAGTTGGATACTGAAGCCATGACCTCAGCCGCAGACCGGCGCCGCCAATTCCACCAACTCCACGCCACCGGGTGCTTCGTGATTCCCAACCCCTGGGACGCCGGCAGCGCCCGCATGCTGGCGCGGCTCGGATTCGCGGCCCTGGCCACGACCAGCGCGGGATTTGCCTGGTCGCTCGGACGCGCCGACACCCAGGTATCGGTGGAGGAAATGCTGGCGCACCTGCGCCTGGTATCGGACAGTGTGGAGATCCCGGTCAGCGCCGACTTCCAGGGCGGCTTCGCGATTCAGCCCGCCGACGTGGCCGCAAACGTCGTGCGCGCCGCGGCGACCGGCATCGCCGGGCTGTCGATCGAAGACTCGACCGGTGACGCGCTCAATCCGCTCTTCGACTTCACGCTGGCGGTCGAGCGCATCCGGGCGGCGCGGCAGGCCATTGACGCTGAGTCAAGCGGCCTGCTCCTGACCGCCCGCTCGGAAGGCTTCATCGTCGGCCGTCCCGATCTCGCGGAAACGATTCGCCGCCTGACCGCCTACGCCGAGGCCGGTGCCGATTGTCTCTACGCACCGGGGTTGCGCACGCTCAGCGACATCCGCGCGGTGGTCGCGGCGGCCGCGCCGAAGCCGGTGAACGTGCTCGTCGGCACCGGGTTCACCACGGTCGCCGAACTCGCCGACGCCGGGGTCCGGCGCATCAGCGTCGGCGGCGGGCTGGCCCGCGTCGCCTGGACCGCATTCTTCGCCGCCGCGGAGGAAATCGCTCACAGCGGGACGTTCACGAGTCTCAGCCCGATTCCGCCGTTCCCGGAGGTCAACGCGCGCTTCGCCGCGGACTAGGGAATCTCACCGCGCGTTCGGAGGCTCCAGCTGCCGCAGCCGGATCTCCCTGAGGGCAGCCTTGGTCCGATACGAAGCGATGCCCAGGGGATGTGACGGCTCGACCTCGATGCGCGTCGAGACGGTGACGCCGGCGATGGACTGGCTGACGATCTGCCGCTCGTCGAGCCAGGCCTCGATCTTGTCCGGGGTGACGCGGATGCGGACCTTGTACCAGCGGCCGGACTCGAAGTCGATCGACTGCGAGGTGTCGTTCTCCGATGCGTCGCGGCCGTTGAGGCTCGACAACCCGACCGTCGTGCCGCCCCAGCCCCCCAGAATCAGCGAGCAGAACTCCTCGCCGACGGGAAACGTGATCCCCGCAAAAAAGTCGCTGCCCTCGATCCGCATCGCCTCCAGCGCCAGCTCATAGCGCGTCGACGGCAGCTTCTCGCCGGCCCAGGTGATGCCGGTCAGCGCCCCGCCAGGCTCGAGGACGATCTGGCGGTTCTGGACGCTGATGGCTCCGCCGCGCGCGAACTTCGACGGCTGCCAGGCGCCAAGCGAGGTGCCGTCGAAAAGCGGCCGCCAGACGGTCGGGTCGGCCGAGGCGGTCTGCGGCGGATGGACCGTTCGACCCGTCTGCGTGGTCTGCGGCATCTGGAGGGTCCGGGCCGGCTCGGCCGGCTGGACCGTCTGGGCCGTCCGGGCCGTTTGGGCCGTCTGCGCAATGCCGCGCGCGCCGCCGCTCACTACGCCCGCCGCGGACAGCGCCGCGAACACGAACCACCGGCCCAGCCGCGTCTGGATGATCATGCCGTGATTCTACCGGGGCCCGCGCCATTCGCGGTATGATCAATGTCTCTACCCCTCATCAACGCCCCCTTCGAGGGCCTTTCGGACAGGACACTATGGCGAACACACCCAAGGACGGATCGGACAAGATCGAGCGGCGCGACTTCCTGAAGAAAACCGGAACCGTCGCCGGCGCGATTGCGGTCGGCTTTCCAGGGATCATCTCCGCGCAGACCGTCACCAACGCCGTCAAGATCGGGTTGGTCGGGGCGGGCGGACGCGGCAGCGGCGCGGCCGGCCAGGCCCTCACCGCCGATCCCAACAACGAGCTGACGGCGGTGGCGGACATCGACGAGGCTATTGTCGAGCTCGCGGCGACCCGGCTGCGGGGTAGCGCGAAGTTCGGCTCGCGCGTCAAGATCGACCACGCCTTCTTCGGCCTCGACGCCTACGACAAGGTCATCAACAGCGGCGTCGACGTCGTCCTGCTGGCGACGCCTCCGGGCTTCCGGCCGCAGCACCTGACCGCCGCGGTCAACGCCAACAAGCACGTCTTCTGCGAGAAGCCCTGCGCCACCGACGCCCCCGGCGTCCGCGACGTCATGGCGGCGCAGAAGCTGGCGCAGACCAAGAACCTGGCGCTGGTGGCCGGCTTCTGCTGGCGCTACAACAACATGATCCAGGACGCCGTCCAGCAGGTGCGCGACGGCGCCATCGGCCGGCTGGTCTCGCACTACTCGACCTACTACACCAACCCGGTCAAGCCGATGCCGCCCGAGAGCGCGCGTCCGGCCGGGATGAGCGACATCGAGTGGCAGATCCGGAACTGGTACAACTTCGTCTGGCTCTCCGGCGACAGCCTGGTCGAACAGGCGGTGCACAACGCCGACAAGATCATGTGGCTGATGAAAGACGAGCCGCCCGCCAGCGTCGTGGCGACCGGCGGCCGCGCGGTGCCGGCCAACGGCGGTAACATCTTCGATCACTTCGCCGCCAATTATGTCTGGCCGAACGGCTACCGGGTGTTCCTCGAGAACCGCCAGTCGACCGGCTGCTACAACGGCACGCTCGACTACGTCATGGGCACCGACGGCACGCTCTTTCTCGGGCAGGGGCAGCCTCGCATCGAGAGCCCGGACGGCAAGGTCAAGTGGCAGTTCCAGGGCGAGGAGTACGACATGTATCAGCGGGAGCACGACGTGCTGTTCGCCTCGATCCGTGCCGGCAAGCCGAAGAACGACGACCTCAACCTGGCGACGAGCACGATGCTGGCAATGATGGGCCGCGACGCCGCTTACTCGGGGCAGCAGCTGACCTGGGATCAGGCACTGAACTCGCCGCTCAGCCGGGTGCCGAAGCCGGTCGAGTGGAAAGCCAAACACGAAGTGCCCGGCCTGGCCATCCCGGGCCAGACCAAGGTGCTGTAGACGATCATGACGCGTCGTTTCACGCTGGTCTTCGCCGCGGCGCTGGTCGCCGCGGCGGAGACCGTCTCTCTCGCGCTCCCGCAGGCCGGCGGCACCGCGCCGGACGCCAAACAGCTGGCCGCCGTTCAGGCCATCCGCGCCCGTATCGAGGAGAAGGCGGCCAAGGGGGCGCAGACCGCTGCGCCCTATACCGTCACCATTCCGAACACCACCGTGACCTACGGGATGACGCCGATCCCGGCCGGGCAGTTCACGATGGGCTCCTCGGCGCCGGGCGCGAAGCCGGACGAGCAACCGGCTCACAAGGTGCGTCTCGATGCGTTCTGGATGCAGACGCACGAGGTCACCTGGGACTCCTACCTGATGTTCATGTTCGCCGATCAGGCCCAGGAGGTTGGCCGCGCCGATGCCGTCGTCGATGGCCTGAGCCGGCCGACCGCGCCGTTCCTCGAGATGAGCTTCGGTCGCGGTAACAAGGGCTTTCCGGTCATCAGCATGACCCAGCACGCGGCGAACAAGTACGCCGAGTGGCTGAGCGCCAAGACCGGGGAGTACTACCGGCTGCCCACCGAAGCCGAATGGGAATACGCCTGCCGTGCCGGCGGCAACGCGAAGGGCTTCGGGGAGGGAGAGCTCGGCGATTACGCGTGGTACATCGAGAACTCGCCGGTGCCGCCGTTCACCGCCGGGACTTACCACAAGATCGGCACCAAAAAGCCCAATGCCTGGGGGCTCTACGACATGCTCGGGAACGTGAGGGAGTGGACGCTCGATCAGTACGCGCCCTACACCGCCGAGGCGGCAGAGAATCCCTGGGTGATGTCGAAGTCGTCTTATCCCCACGCCGTGCGCGGCGGCTCGTGGAACGACACCGCGGCGTCGGTGAACTGCACGGTGCGGGTGGCGTCGGCGCCGATGTGGAAGATCCTCGATCCCCAACTGCCGAAGAGCGTCTGGTACATGACCAACGCCCAGTGGCTCGGCTTCAGACTGGTCAGGCCGGCGAAGCTGCCGGCCGCGGAGGAGATGTACAAGGCCTGGAACAACGGAGTGGAGATCGATCCTTACTAAGGTGCCAAAAGTGCCAGGGCGCCACAACACGGTGCCGAGGTGCCATGGTGCCACGGTGCCAAGGTGCCGAAGAGCCAGGGGCTGACCGCGGGTGGGGGGTGAGATGCACTGGCTGCTGCGGCTAGGGGCCTGGGGGATTGCGCTCGCCAGTGCGCCGTCGCCGGAGTTGCAGCGGTTCGAGGCGGTCGAGCCGCACATGGGCACGCTGGTGCGAATCACGGTCTACACGACGGGGGAGCAGGCCGCGCGTGACGCCTTCCGGACCGGCTTTCAGCGAATCGCGGATCTCGACGCCACCCTCTCGGACTACAAACCGGACAGCGAGCTGAATCGCCTGAGCACGGCGGCAGTGGGTCGCGCCACTGCGGTCAGCCAGGATCTGTTCAGGGTCCTGGCCGCGTCTCAGGATCTTGCCGAGGCCACCGGCGGCGCATTCGACGTCACCCAGGGGCCGGTGATCCGGCTCTGGCGCGAGGCACGCACGACCCGGCGTGTGCCCGATGCCGCGGCTCTCGAGGAGGCCGCCAGCCGCGGCGGCTTCCGCAAGATGCACCTCGACGCCGCGCGGCGCACGGTGCGGCTCGACGTCGCCGGCATGCAGCTCGACGTCGGCGCCATCGGCAAGGGGTTCGCCGCGAGCGAGGCGCTGGCCGCGGTCACCCGGCTCGGCGTACGGCGGGCGCTGGTGGCGGTCAGCGGCGACCTCGCCTTCAGCGCTGCCCCGCCAGGGCAGCGGGGCTGGCGCGTGCGCGTCGCCTCGGACGACCCGCCGCCGGCCGGTGTGCCCGCCTACCTGGAGCTGACCCATGCCGCGGTCTCCACCGCCGGCAGCAGCGAGCAGCACCTCGACATCGACGGCCGCCGCTACTCACACATCGTCGATCCGGCCTCGCGCCTGGGGCTCGTGGACGACATCACCGTGACGGTGATTGCGAAGCACGGACTCGACGCGGACGGCCTCGACACCGCGGTCAGTATCCTTGGTGTCGAGAAAGGGCTGGCGCTGGTCGAGTCGCGGCCGGCCGCGGCGGCGGTCATCATCCGGCGAACCGCCGAGGGTCCCACCGCGATTCTCTCGACCCGCTTCCGCCAGCTCATTCCCAGGCCCTGAATCCCGCCCACGATCTCGCCGGCCCGTGCTAGAGTCTCGCGGGCCCATGCCGACAGCCACTCCAGAGCGCCGGTTTGGCATGCTCCAGGCCACCGCCCTCAACATGACCAACATGATGGGGGTCGGGCCCTTCATCACCATTCCGCTGCTGATGTCCGCGCTCGGCGGTCCGCAGGCGATGCTGGGATGGATCGTCGCCCTCCTCATCGTCATTCCGGATGGCATGGTCTGGAGCGAGCTCGGCTCGCAGATGCCCGGCTCGGGCGGCAGCTACGTCTACCTGCGCGAAGGCTACGGCCGCGAGACCTGGGGCCGCCTTGCCGCGTTCCTGTTCATCTGGCAGTTCATCCTCAGCGGTCCGCTCGAAATCGCCTCCGGCTACATCGGCTTTTCCCAGTATCTGGGCTACCTCTGGCCGGGGCTGACGCCGGTCGCCTACGCGGCGATTGCGTCGGCGGTGGGGCTGCTGAACCTGGCGCTGCTCTACCGGCCGATTGGATCGCTCGGTCCGCTCACCGTCACGCTCTGGGCCGGCAGCCTGCTGACGACGGCGGTGGTGATTGGGACGGGGGCGAGCCATTTCGACCCGCATCTGGCGTTCGACTTTCCCCCCGGCGCCTTCACTTTCTCGCTGGGTTTCCTGATGGGGCTGGGCGCCGCCTCCCGCGTCGGCATCTACGACTACCTCGGGTACTACGACATCTGCTATATCGGCGACGAGGTCAGCAACCCGACGCGCGTCATCCCGCGGTCCATTCTCATGAGCATCCTGCTGGTGGCCGCGATCTACCTCGCGATCAACCTGTCGGTGGCGGGGGTGGTGCCCTGGCGCGAGTTCGTGCCGGCCGAGGCGCACCCGAGCTCGCGCTTCGTGGTGTCGATCTTCATGGAGCGGATCTACGGACGGACGGTGGCGTCGTTCTTCACCGCGGCGATCCTGTGGACCGCGTTCGGCTCGGTGTTCGCGCTGCTGCTCGGCTACTCGCGGATTCCATACGCGGCGGCCAACGACGGCCTGTTCTTCAAGGCGTTCGGCCGCCTGCACCCGACCCGCGCCTTCCCCTACATCTCGCTGCTGGTGGTCGGGCTGGTGTCGATCGTCTGCACGTTCTTCTCCCTTGGGCTGGTCATCGACGCGCTGATCACGACACGCATCCTGGTCCAGTTCATCGCCCAGATCGGCGCGCTGACGCTGTTGCGCCGCCGGGGTGGCGGGTCGAGACTGGGCACCTACCGGATGTGGCTCTATCCGCTGCCCAGCCTGGTCGCGCTGGCCGGCTGGATCTTCGTCTTCGCGACCTCCGATCCGCGGGTCATCCTCTTCGGGCTCGGCACGCTGCTCGCCGGCGCGCTGTTTTTCTACCTGTGGTCCTGGCGTACCCGCCGTTGGCCGTTCGCCGAGGCCGTGCCCTGAGACGATGGCGCGCGGTCGTCGTGCTCCTGGCCGTGACGCTGGCGCCCGAGGG
>JAYTEJ010000510.1:0-4442 GCA_043735365.1 Acidobacteriota bacterium | reverse complement strand
CGCGCCGAGTTGGAGCGGCATCTCGAGGGCTGCGCCGGCTGCCGGGCGCTGGTGCGCGACCTGCGGGCGATTCGCGACGCCGCGGCGGATCTCGATCCGGTGGAGCCGCCGGCGCGCGTCTGGTTGCAGGTGGCGGGGCGGCTGCGCCAGGAAGGACGGGTGACGGCCGCCGCCGCGACCGCGCCGGCCGAACGATACCGGCTGGTCCTGGCGCTGGCCGCGGCGCTGGTGCTCGCCGTCGGCCTCGCGACCATCCTGCTCGTGCCCGGCGGCCGCGGCAGCCAGCCCGCCTCCACCACCGCCGCAACGTCGCCGGATTCCGCCGGCGCGGGCAACGCCGGCGCCGATGCCACCGTCCAAGGGGTGGAAGCGGAGTTTCGGCTCGCGGAGCAGCACTACCAGAACGCAATTGCCAGGCTCGAAGAGGCGGCCAGGCTCGACCAGGCGGCCGCCGCCAGCCCCGCCAGCGATACCGCGACGCTGGATGCGCAGACCGCGGCGATGCTGCAGAAGAACCTGCGGGTGATCGACGACGCCATCGCGGAAAGCCGCGCCGCGCTGCGCGATCAGCCGCAGAGTGCGCCGGCCCGCGACAGCCTGTTCGATGCGCTGAAGCGGAAGGTGGCGCTGCTCCAGGACACGATTGCGCTGATGAACGAGATGCGCAAGGGCAATGCCGCCGGTGCGGCGCAGATTATTCAGGACTCCAGCAAATCATGAGCAACCACACGAGCACTTCAGGCCTTCTCCTCGCCCTCGCGCTCACCATCGCGGCGCCGGCGCTGGCGCAGCCCGCACCGCCGCAGCCGCCCCGCGGCGGGCCCGACGAGTCGATGCGCCGGCCGCCCTATCAGCAGGGGCGCGAGGAACAGACCGACCGGCAGACGCGCACGCTCAAGCTGGGCGCGCAGGGCGAGCTCGCGCTCGCCAACCTCGCCGGCGACATCGTCGTGACCCGCAGCAGCGGCACCGAGGCGACGATCGAAATCGTCAAGACCGCGCGAGCCCGGACCACGGACGAGGCGCGCGCCATGCTCGGACTGGTGGACGTGTCGGTGGTCGAGCGCGAGGGACGCGCCGAAGTGAAGGCGATTTACGGCCGCGGCGACGACTGGCGCGGCGATCGCGGTGAGCGCGGCGATCGCGGCGGCCGCGGCAGCCGGAGGATGTCGGTGTCGGTGGCCTACACGGTGGCGGCACCAGCACAGACGCGGCTGACGGTGGGGTCGGTCTCGGGCAACGTCCGGGTGTCCGACATCCGCGGCGACCTCAGCATCAGTTCGGTCAGCGGCGGCGTCCGCATCGCCAACGCCGGACGGATTGCCGAAGCGAAGTCGATCTCGGGCAACGTCGAGATCGTGGACAGCCAGGTCGACGGGGCGATCGAGGCGCAGAGCGTCAGCGGCAATGTGCTGCTCCGCAAGGTCGGCGCCCGCCGCATCGAGGTCGGCAGCGTCAGCGGCAGCGTCGCGCTGCAGGACCTCAAGTGCGACCGCGTCGAAGGCCACTCGGTCAGCGGCGGCATCGAGTTCAGCGGGCCGCTCTCGAAAGGCGGCCGCTACGAGTTCGCCTCGCACTCCGGCGAGGCACGCATCACCATGGACGGCGGCACCGGCTTCGAGCTCGCCGCCCGCTCCTTCAGCGGCTCGGTCCGGGCCGACCTGCCGCTGGTCCAGGACGCCGGCGACCGCAACGACGCCCCCCGGGACCGGCACTCGCTGCGCGGCGTCCACGGGGACGGCAGCGCCGTGCTGAGCATCACCACCTTCTCCGGCGACATCGTCGTCGGCAAGCGCTAGCCCCGGCCTGTCGCGATTTGCGACGGCCGCTGCCCTCTCCTCTCCAGTTTCCGCCGTCGGGATCGCGAAAGCCGCGGCTTTCGCCCGACTTTTCTGGCATCCGCCTTGCTCCGCTATCACACGGGCGTCGAGGCTCGTCTGTTGGCCTATAATTATCGGGTGGCGCGGCTCCGGAGATCCTCCGGTCGAACCGGGCGCTCACGTTTGGCACGCGACCGTGTCAGGAGTATGTCGTTTATGAGAAACCAGTTTGTTGCGGTCGGAATCCTCGCGGGCGCGCTGATGGCGTCGGCCCCGGCGCGGGCCCAGCATGCCTCCCCGAACCAGCAGCCGACGACGGCCGCCGCTCCGACGGCGCCAACGGGAGAGCTGGCGCTGGGCAGCGTGCGGCTGACCAGGGCCGTCAGCGCCGACGGCAAGCCGCTGGCCGCGGGCACCTACCAGGTGCGCCTGACGGCGCAGATGGCCAAGCCCGATGCCGTGGGCGCCAGCGAGAACATCGAGCGCTGGGTGGAATTCGTGCAGCAGGGCACCGTCAAGGGGCGCGAGGTCGTCAGCATCGTGCCGCAGGCCGAGGTCAAGACGGTCGCCAAGGACACGCCGCCGCCGGCGGGCGGCTCTAAAGTACAGGTGCTGCGCGGCAACGAGTATCTCCGCGTCTGGATCAACAAGGCGGGCAACTACTACCTGATCCACATGCCGACCGGTACCGGCAAGGCCTGAGTGTGATGGCGGTCAGACCGCCATCACGTCGAACTGTTCATGGTGGAGGTGCGTGTCCGGCTTGATGGTCACGGACCTCCCCAGGGTCTGCTGCATGTCGCGCAGCACCGCGCTCTCTTCTTCCTTGAGCGCCCGGGCGATGTCGGGGTTGACCCGCAGCACCACCCCCTGCCCCTCCAGGTCCCCCCCGAGCTTCTTCATCTCCGTCAAGATCTCGTAGCAGATGGTTGACGCCGACTTGATCGCGCCCGATCCTGAACAGTAGGGGCACGGGTCAGTCAGCTGCCGTTCGATGCTCTGCTTGACCCGCTTGCGGGTCACGATCACCAGCCCGAAGTCCGAGACCTGCAGCGCCTTCGACGGCGACCGGTCGCGGCGCAGCTCCTTCTCGACCTCCTGGAAGACCTTCTGCCGGTTCTTCTTCTCTTCCATGTCGATCAGGTCGAGGACGATGATCCCCCCCAGATCCCTGAGCCGCAGCTGCCGCACGATCTCCTTGACCGCCTCCAGGTTGGTCTTGACGATGGTGTCCTCGAGGCGGCCCGTGCGCTTGCCGACGTAGCGTCCGGTGTTGACGTCGATCGCCACCAGCGCCTCGGTCTGGTTGATCACCAGGTAGCCGCCCGACTTCAGCCACACCTTGCTGCGCAGCGCCTTGTCGATTTCCGCCTGGATGCCGTACTCCTCGAAAATCGGAAACTCCTTGGTGTAGAGCTTCACCCGCGGCAGCAGCGTCGGCATGATGCGCTCGATCAGCGCCACCACCCGCCGGTGCTCCGGCTCGTCGTCGATGCGGATGGCGGTGAAGTCCTCGGTGAGCAAGTCGCGCAGCAGCTTGGTGACCAGGCTCTGCTCCTGAAAAAGCACCGCCGGCGGCCGCTTGGTTTCCATGCGCTGGCGGATCTCGGTCCACACCTGGTGGAAGTAGGCAAGGTCGCTGACGATGTCTTCCTTTGATCGGCCGCCGGCGGCGGTGCGGATGATGACGCCGCCGGTGAAGCCGTGCTCGTCGCGGAACTCGCGGACGATGCCGCGCAGCCGCGTTCGCTCCTCACGCGATTCGATTTTGCGCGAGACGCCGACGTGGTCCACGGTCGGCATGAACACCAGGAACCGTCCCGGCATGGTGACGTGCGAGGTCAGCCGCGCGCCCTTGGTGCCGAGCGGCTCCTTGACCACCTGGACCAGCACCTCCTGGCCTTCCTTGAGGAGATCCTCGATTTTCGCCTGCGGCTCGCGCTCGCGATCGCCGCGCCCGCCGCGATGCCCCGGTGCGGCGGGGGCGGGATCAGCGCCTGCCGGCCCGGCCGGGACGGCCACGCCGTCAATCACGGCCGGCAGATCCGCTACCGCAACGGGCGCCAGCGTCTCGTCGTCGTCTCCGGACTCGAGGCGGTCGAATTCCTCGACGGTGTTGACGACCTCGGTGACGTAGAGAAAGGCGTCGCGCTCGAGGCCGATGTCAACGAACGAGGACTGCATGCCGGGGAGCACCTTGGAGACCCGGCCCTTGTAGATGTTGCCGACGACGCCGCGCTGACGCTCGCGCTCGATGAAGATCTCGACGACCTGATCCTCCTCGAGAATCGCGACCCGGGTGTCGTGATGTCCCGCGGAGATGATCATCTCCTTGTTCATGACTGAAACTCCAGAAAGGCGGGAATGCCGGCAGCCGCCGGGCCCACCACGCGAACAGCACGAGCGCGAGAAGGGCCGTCATTCCTAGTTGGTGAACCTGCGCATCCTCACGTTGAGGACGAGGCCGAAAGCTGCAAGCGATGCGATCATCGACGACCCGCCGTAGCTCATCAGAGGCAGGGTGAGCCCCTTGACTGGCGCCAGGCCGGCCGACATCGTGACGTTGTAAATCACCTGAAACGCGAACCCGGAAATGATGCCTCCCACCAGATACGCCCCGAT
>JAYTEJ010000509.1:0-3297 GCA_043735365.1 Acidobacteriota bacterium | reverse complement strand
CCCGCGGCTATGGCGGCACCGGGCTGGGGCTGTCGATCTGCCGTCGTCTCGCGCAGACGCTCGACGGCGCCATCGAGCTGCGCAGCACGCCGGGCACAGGCTCGACGTTCCTCCTCAGACTTCCCACGCGGATGAGACGCCGATGAGCGAACGGTCCGGATCGCTGGTGCTGGTCGTCGAGGACTACCAGGACGCGCGCGAGATGTACGCGGCCTACCTGCAGTTCTCCGGCTACGCCGTCGCCGAGGCCGTGGACGGGATCCAGGCGATCGAGAAGACGCTGGAGCTGCTGCCGGACATCATCCTGATGGATCTGGCGCTGCCGAGAATGGACGGCTGGGAAGCCACCCTCTGGCTCAAGTCCGACAGCCGCACCAAGCACATCCCCATCGTCGCGCTGACCGGCCATGCGCTCTCGGTGCACGCCGAGCGCGCCCGCCAGGCGGGCTGCGACGCCTTTGTCACCAAGCCGTGCCTGCCCGACGCGCTGGTCTCCGAGATCCAGCGGATGCTGGCGGCGCGGCGGCCCGGCCCGGACGACTCCCAACCGGGGACCGCGGTGGGAAAGCAGTAGAATCGACGGACCCGCTCCCGGCAGCACACTTATGGCCAAAACGCCGAAGAAATCGAAGACTCCCGCCAAGGCCGCGGCGCCGCCGCCGCGGCGCGGCAAGCTGGAGCGGGTGCGGATGCCGATCACCCGCGAGCGCGCCGGCCGTGCCGCGCGCCCCCGGACCGGCGACACCAACGAGCTGAAGTACGTGTACTGCGTCATCAAGTCGAGCCGCGCCCTCAGCTTCGGGCACCTCGGCATCGGGCCCGATCCCGCCGAAGTCCACACCGTGCACTACCGCGACATCGCCGCCATCGTCTCGAACACGCCGATGGTGGTGCAGGACCCGACCCGCGACAACGTCCTCGCCCACCAGCGGGTCAACGAAACGGTGATGCAGCAGCACACGGTTATCCCGATGTCGTTCGGCACCGTGTTCAAGACCGACGACGACATCATGGAGCTGCTGCGCTCGGCCTACGATGCCTTCACCGACGTCCTCAACAAGATGCAGGACAAATTCGAGTTAGGCCTCAAGGTACTCTGGGACCGCGACCAGATCATCCGCGAGATCGAGGAAGAGGACGAAGACATCCGCCGGCTGAAGGGGGAGATCTCGTCGCAGAAGGGCTCCACTTATTTCGCGCGGATGCAGTACGGACGGCTGATCGACCAGGCGCTGCAGACCCGATCCGAGCGCTACGTCTCCGAGATCTTCGAGCGCCTGCGCGACGTCGCGGTGGCGTCGCGGTCGAACAAGCCGATCGGCGACCGCATGATCATGAACGCCGCGTTCCTGGTCTCGCGCAGCCGGGAGGAGGCGTTCGACACTCGGGTCAAGGAGATCGGCCTGCGCTACGACAAGATGAAGTTCAAGTACACCGGGCCCTGGCCGCCCTACAACTTCGTCAACATTCGGCTCAAGCTCGAGCGGGCGCACTGAGCATGTTCCTGCTCGATTCGATGCTCGTCGGCGGCCTGCGCTTCGTCTTCGACAAGATCGCCACCGCGGTCGATACCGAGATGAACGACGACAACGCGCTGCGCGAGCAGCTGCTCGCGGCGCAGATGCGGCTGGAGCTCGACGAGATCACCCAGGCGGAGTTCGACGCGCTCGAGGAGAGCGTGCTCGCCCGGCTCCGCGAGATCCGCGATCGGAGGCAGGGTGCCGGGGCCGCCACGATCTCACCGGCCGACTACCGGATCAGCGGCATCGAGGCGTCGTTCCAGGGCGACGAGCACGACCACCACCGCTAGGGCCGCAACCGCGGTGCCGCGGCTGCTGTTGGTCGGCGGCAAGGGGGGCGTGGGGAAGACCACCTGCGCGGCCGGACTGGCGCTGTCGGCGGCGCGCGCCGGCACGCCCACACTCGTCGTCTCCACCGATCCCGCCGCCTCCCTCGGCGACGCCTTCCGCCTGCGGCTGCGTGCCTCTCCCCAGCCAGTCCCCGTGCGCCACGGCCTGCTTGACGCCGTCGAGATCGACGCCGCGGCGGCGCTGGCGCGCTGGCTGCGCAGCCGCCGGGCGGCGCTCCACACCATGGCCCTCCGCGGCACCTGGCTCGACGACCAGGACGTCGGCCGGCTGCTGCGGCTCTCGCTGCCCGGCATCGACGAGCTCGCGGCGCTGCTCGAGGTCTCGCGGCTGGCGGCGTCACGGCGCTACGGGTTGGTCGTCGTCGACACCGCCCCGACCGGACATACCCTGCGGATGCTGCAGACCCCGGCGGCGCTCGGCGCCCTGGCGGATGTGTTCGATCACATGCAGGCCAGGCACCGGACCGTCGTCCAGGCGCTGCACGGCAGCTGGCGCCCCGACGCCGAGGACGCGGTGGTGGCCGGGATGGAAGCGGAAGCCGCCGCCCTCGGCGAGATGCTGCGCGATCCGGCGCGAACGCACGTGTCCTGGGTCACCCTTCCGGAAGCGATGGCGGTGGAGGAAACCGCCGACGCGGCGGCGGCGCTCGCGGCCGCCGGCATCCCGCTGAATGACGTGATCGTCAATCGGATCACCCCGCCCCCGGACCGGCCCTGCCGCTGGTGCGCCGCCCACCGGGCCTTCGAGCACCGCAGCCTCGCGTCGATCCGCCGGCGCCTGCCCGGCATCCCCCTGGTGCCGGTTGCCGCGCGCACGATCGAGCCGCGCGGGGTGCGCGCGCTCGCCGCGATTGGCCGCGAGATTCGGACCCGCGGCCGGGTCGAGCCGCCAGCCGCGGCCCGGCGGCGGCCGGCGCCGCGGCCGGCGGGGAAGGCCGCCGCCGCTCGCGCGATCGATCTCCCCGCCGGCGCCGATGCCCGGCTGTTGATCTTCGGCGGCAAGGGCGGCGTCGGCAAGACCACCTGCGCGGCCGCCGCGGCGCTGGCGCTGGCGCGGGCCCTGCCGCAGCGCCGTCTGCTCCTGATGTCCGCCGATCCCGCGCACTCGCTCGCGGACGTGCTCGGCGTGGCGCTCTCCGATGCCGCGCGGGTGCTGCCCGGCGGCCCCGGCAATCTTCGCGTCCGCGAGCTGGACGCGGCGCGCGGGTTCCAGCAGCTCCGCGACCGCTACGCGCAGGCGGTCGATCGCTGGTTCGACAGCCTCACCCGCGGCAACGCCACCGGCCTCCACGTCGATGCCGGACCCGATCGCCGCATCATGCATCGGCTGCTGCGCCTGGCGCCGCCGGGGATCGACGAGCTGGCGGCGGTGATCGAGGTCACCGATGCGCTCGAAGCCGGCGTGGATCTCGTCGTCATGGACACCG
>JAYTEJ010000508.1:0-2471 GCA_043735365.1 Acidobacteriota bacterium | reverse complement strand
GTGCGAAGTTGTTCCGATTTGGCACATCTTCGCCGGAATTGTGTACCGGCGTGAGCGGTCAGTAGTGGTAGAAGCCCTGGCCGCTCTTGCGTCCCAGGTGCCCGGCGGCGACCATCCGCTTCAACAGCGGGCAGGGGCGGTATTTGGGGTCACCGAGGCCGTCGTGCAGGACGTTCATGATCGCCAGGCAGACGTCGAGGCCGATCAAGTCGGCGAGCGTCAGCGGCCCCATGGGGTGGTTCATCCCCAGCTTCATCACCGCGTCGATCGCCTCGGCCGTGCCGACCCCTTCCATCAGCGCGAAGATCGCCTCGTTGATCATCGGCATCAGGATGCGGTTGGCGATGAACCCGGGATAATCCGCCGCTTGCACCGCCGTCTTGCCGAGACGCGCGCACAGGTCCGCCGCCGTTGCCATCGCTTCGGCCGAGGTCGCCTGACCACGAATCAGCTCCACCAGCGCCATCAGCGGCACGGGATTCATGAAGTGCATCCCCAGGACCAGCGCCGGCCGCCCGGTCGCGGCGCCGAGCGTGGTGATCGAGATCGACGAGGTATTGGACGACAGCACCACATCGGGGCGGGTAACCCGATCGAGGCGGCGGAAGAGGTCGCACTTCACCGCCGCATCCTCGACGACGGCCTCGACGACGAAGTCGACGTCGGCGAACGCCTCCAGCGCGGTGCCGGTGGTCAGCCGGCCGAGCGCCTGGTCGCGTTCGGCAGGGGAGAGGCGTCCCTTCTCGACGAATTTGCCGAGACTCTTCTCGATCTGCCCGCGCGCCCGATCGAGCGCCGGCGCGGCGGTGTCGGCCAGCCGGACGTCGAAGCCGGACTGCGCAAACACCTGGGCAATGCCATGGCCCATCGTCCCGGCGCCGATCACACCCACGGATTTGATCATGTGGTTGCCGCGCGCTCGACCGCCATGGCGACGCCGTTGCCGCCGCCGAGGCACAGGGCGGCAATGCCGCGGCGCAGGTTGCGGCGTTTGAGCGCATAGAGCAGCGTCGTCAGCACGCGTGCGCCGCTGCCGCCGATGGCGTGGCCGAGCGCCACCGCGCCGCCGTGGACGTTGACGCGCGCCGGATTGATGCCGAGCTCCGCCATCACCGCCACCGCCTGGACCGCGAACGCCTCGTTGATCTCGAACAGGTCCACGTCCTCGAGGCGCCAGCCGACGCGTGCGGCGACCTTGCGCACCGACTCCACCGGCGTCATCAGCACCATCTTCGGGGCGAGGCCGGTGGTGGCCTGACCGATGATGCGGGCGAGGGGAGGCAGACCGAGCGCCGCGGCGCGTCCGGCGGACATCAGCACCACCGCGGCGGCGCCGTCGTTGACCCCCGGCGCGTTGCCGGCAGTAACGCTGCCCTCCTTCGTGAACGCCGGCTTCAGCCTGGCGAGCGACTCCTCGGTCGTGTCTTCACGGATCGACTCGTCGCGGTCCACGACGGTGGCGGGCCCCTTCTTCGCGGGAACCGTGACCGGCACGATCTCGTCGCGGAACCAGCCTTCGCGCGTCGCTTCGGCGGCTTTGCGATGGCTTGCGGCCGCGTAGGCGTCCTGGGCGGCGCGCGAGACGTGATACAGGTCGGCGACCACTTCGCCCGACATCCCCATATGGCAGTTCTCGAACGAACACCACAGGCCGTCGTTGATCATCGAGTCGACGACGGTGGCGTTGCCCATGCGGAGCCCTTCCCGCACCCGCGGCAGCAGGTAGGGAGCGTTGCTCATCGATTCCATGCCGCCGGCCACGGCGATCTCGATGTCGCCGGTGGCGATGCCCTGGGCCGCCAGCATCACCGCCTTGAGGCCGGATCCGCAGACCTTGTTGATCGTCAGCGCCGCGACGCGCTCGTCGAGGCCGCCGCCGAGGGCCGCCTGGCGCGCCGGGTTCTGGCCGTTGCCGGCCTGGATGACGTTGCCCATGATGCACTCGTCCACGAGCGCCGGATCGATGCCGGCGCGCGCCACCGCCTCGCGCACGACGATGGCGCCAAGCTCGGTGGCCTTGAGCTCCTTCAGGGCGCCGAGAAACTTCCCGGTGGGGGTGCGGACCGCGGAGACGATGACGATGTCAGAGGAGGCCATAGGTGTGGGTGCCGAGGGTGCCAAAGTGCCAGAGTGCCAGGAACAAGGTACCAGGAATCAGGTGCCACGTGCCAAGGGTCCCACGGTGCTGAGGGCGGAGACGGTCAGCCGCCGCCGCTGGTCTTGATGCGGCGGATCTGATCGGGGCCGAGGAAGGTCTGCATCTTGGCAAGGACCAAGTCCCTGGCGTGGTCGAGCTCGGCGGTCCAGCGGGCATCGGTCGCGCGGACGCTGAGCACTCCCTTATCGTCGAGGGCGATGGTCGTCGCCCGCGCCAGCACCGGCCCGACCGCCAGTTGCCAGGCCAGGGCGGTCCGCTCCTTCGACGGCCGCTGCCGGCGCAGCACCTCCGCGAGCACCCGGGAGCTGAAGCT
>JAYTEJ010000507.1:0-1749 GCA_043735365.1 Acidobacteriota bacterium | reverse complement strand
GCGGGCGATGAGCGCCTGAACGATCGGAAAGGCGCCCTCGGCCGCCGACAGGGTCACCTGGCTGCCGCGCGCGCCGGCATCGCGGGGGCTGACGAGCGTGAGGCCGTGGCCGGCACAACGCGCTTCGAGGATCTCGATGAACAACTCGGTCAGCGCGATCGACTTCTGCCTGATCGCCGCCATGCCGCCGAGGCCGTCGGCTGCGAGCACGCTGTCGACGCCGCATTCGAGCGCCGCCAGCGACAGCAGCGGCGGGGTGCCGTAGAGAAAGCGCGACATGCCGTGGCCGGGCCGGTACTCCGGGGTGAACTCGAATGGTTTCTCATGGCCGAACCACCCCGGCACCGGCGGCCGCCAGCCGTCGCGATCGAGCCGCGCGGTGTGTCGCGGATGGACCCACGCGAAGCCCGGCGCCCCGGGACCGCCGTTCAGGTACTTGTAGCCGCAGCCGACGGCGAAGTCGGCCGACTCTTCCGCGCCTCCGGCCTCGAGGCTGACCGGCACGGCGGCGGCGGAGTGCGCGAGATCCCAGACCACCAGCGCGCCGGCCTGGTGCGCCGCACGGTTCAGCCCGGCCATCGGGTAGAGGCGCCCGGTCCGGTAATTGACGTGCGACAGCACCAGGACCGCCAGGCGGTCGTCAATCTCCGCCGCCACCGTCTCGTCGTCCACCACCGCCAGCTCGCAGCCATGCGCGCGCGCCACGCCCTCGGCGATGTAGAGGTCGCCGGGAAAATTGCTGCGCTCGGTGACGAGGCGGCGGCGCCCGGGGGCGTCGGCCTGGGCGATCGCCAGCGCCGCGCTGAGGACTTTGTGGAGATTGACCGAGGTCGAATCGGCGGCAATCAGGCCGCCGGGCGCCGCCCCGACCAGCCGGGCGATCTTGTCCCCGACGCGCTGCGGCAGATCGACCCAGCCGGCGGTGTTCCAGCTGCGGACCAGGTCAGCCCCCCATTCATCCTCGACCACCTGCCGGATGCGGCCGGGGGTGGCCCGCGGCAGGGCGCCCAGCGAGTTGCCGTCCAGGTAAATCAGCCCCTCGGCGTCGGCTCGATCGAGCGCGAACCGATCGCGCAGCGGCGCCAGCGGATCGTCGGCGTCGCGGGCGGCGCAGTCGTCTCTCGTGGCCGTCATCGCAGCGCTCGCAACACGGCGCGCACCGGAGAGGCGTCGGCGCCGGTCAGGTTCAGCGGCAGGGCGATGAGCTCGTAGTCGCCGGCCGGCACTTCGTCCAGCACCAGGTTCTCCAGCACCCGCATGTCGTGCGCCAGCAGCTGCTGGTGGCTCTCGAGCGACTGGCTGTCGGCGGGATCGACCGAGGCGGTGTCGATGCCGACCAGCCGCACCCCGAGCCCGGCCAGCCAGGCGATCGTCGCCGGCTCGAAGGCGGCGAAACCGGGGACCCACCCCGTCGGCGCGCGCCGGCAGGTGCGGACCAGCACCCGCGGCGGAAGATCGCCGGCGGCGTTCTCCAGATGCGCGCGGGTGACGAGCGGGCCTCGATCGATCGCGTGGATGACGCGGCAGCGGCCGAGAAAGGGATCGAGGTCGAGCGCGCCCACGGCGCTGCCGCCGCGGGCGTAGTGCAGCGGCGCATCGGCGTGGGCGCCAAGATGCGGCGACAGCGTCAGGGCGCTGACGTTGACCGCACTGCCGTCCTCCATCCGCGCGGTCCAGCGCTGCGTGTAGGGCGTGTCGCCGGGAAACGACGGTGAGTCCGCCGAGAGCGGCGGCGAGATGTCCAGGACC
>JAYTEJ010000506.1:0-1759 GCA_043735365.1 Acidobacteriota bacterium | reverse complement strand
ACAATCCGTCGATCGACGTCTTCGTCCACGAACGGGGCGCGCCGCACATGGTCGATCCGGCGAAGCTGCTGTCGAGCGCGACGCGTCTCTACGGCGCCGACATGGATCGATTCTGGGGCGAATTTCTCCCGGTGCCCGCCGCGCGGATCAAGGCGTTGAAGGGAGGCGAGCGGATCACGGCGGGCGGACGCGATCTGGAAGTCGCCTACACTCCCGGCCACGCGTCGCATCACGTCAGCTTCTTCGACCCCTCCAGCCGCATCGCCTTCGTCGGAGACGTCGCCGGTATCCGGCGCGGCGAGCGGCTCTGCGTGATGCCGCCGACGCCCCCTCCGGACATCGACCTCGAGGCCTGGCGCCTCAGTGAAGACCGCATCCTCGAGTGGGACCCCGACACCCTCTTCCTCACTCATTTCGGCCCGTTCCACGGCGCCCGGCTCCACTTCATGGACCTGACGGAGCGGCTCACCTCCTGGAGCCGCCTCGTGCGCCGGCTGCTCGCGGACCCGACCCTGGACGATGCGGGCCGCCTCGAGGCCTTCGTTCGCGAAGCGCTGGCCGAGCTGCGCCGGCACGTCGGTGAGCAGGAGGCGGAGAAATACAGCCGGGCTGGCCGGCTCGACTACTCGTGGCAGGGGCTCTCGCGCTACTGGCGCCGGCAGGAAAGCTAAGCGCTGGCACGAGGCTGGTAACACCACTTCGCGGGCGTGTAATGAGCAGGACTGCAGCACTCGTAATCTGTTGTGCGATCGCGACTTGCACGGCGCAATCAGCGGCTGCCCAGTCGACGATGAGGGAGGCGAGCCCGCCGGCGGTCACGGCGGACGCCGAACCTTGGTATCTGAGCGGCACGCCTGTAACATTTGCCGGGCGGACCTACTATCCGGCCGGGGCACGCATGCACTTCATTCCGTCCTTCATCCGGATGCTCTGGTGAGTCTGGCGCGACGCATCGCCTTCGGTTCCAACCCGGCGCGGACCGCCGCGCGGATTGTCGTCCTGGCCGCCTTGGCGGCGGTGACCTTCCACTGGATCCTTATTCCCGTGCGTACCGAGGGCATCAGCATGCTGCCCAACTACGCCTCGGGACGGCTGACGCTCGTCAACCGGCTTGCCTTCCTCCGCCACGGCCCGTCCCGCGGCGACCTTGTCGCCATCCGTCTTGCCGGTCTGCGCGTCGTCTACATCAAGCGGATCATCGCGCTCCCGGGAGAACGGCTGAAGATTGCCGAGGGGCAGGTCTACATCGACGGCGTGCCGCTCGCCGAGCCTTATGTGCACTACCGCGCCCCATGGAACGTGCCCGAGGTGCAGCTGATGCCGGCGGAGTACTACGTGATCGGCGACAATCGTGGCATGCGCGCCAGCGATCACTCCTTCGGCCGCGCCAGCGCGAGCCGGATCATCGGACGCCTGCTGTTTTGACCCGCGGACGCATCGCCGTTGCCGCGGTTGCGGTTCTGTGCCTGTTCCTCGCCTGGCAGCACTGGCACGCCGATGAGCGCGCCGTCCGCATCCGGCTGCAGGCGCTCGAGTCCGATCTGAACGGATCCGTGTCCGAGGGGAGCGCCACCCTCATCCGTGCCGCCCGTCTCGGCGACTACTTCACCGACGGCGTGGTCGTCGAGCTCGGGGAGGGATCGCAGCCGATCGTCGGCCGGGCCACCGTGATCGGCATGGCGGCGCGGCTCGAGCGCCGCACCAGCAGCTCGCGGCTGCGGTTCGACGACATCGTCGTCCAGCTGCGGCCGGCGGCGGC
>JAYTEJ010000505.1:0-2279 GCA_043735365.1 Acidobacteriota bacterium | reverse complement strand
CAGCTCCAGCTGCGCGGCAACAGCCGCATCACCGGCGGGCCGGACGCCGGCGCCGCGCAGGCGATGTCGGCCCGCGACATCGATCTGATCTACGCGCCCGACGGGCGGACGCTGCAGCACGCGCAGCTGGTGGAGAATGCCGTGCTCCAGCTCCCGGGCGAGGCCAGAGCGGCGGGACGGCGCATCGCCGGCAAGACCATCGCCCTCGAGATGGCCCCCGACGGCTCCACCGTGACGACGCTGACGGCGGCCGACAACGTCCAGGTGGACCTGCCGGCCGACGGCGACCAGGCGGCCAAGCGCATCCGCTCGGCGACGCTGACGGCCAACGGCGCGCCCGGGGCCGGCCTCCAGCACGCGACCTTCGCCGGCGGCGTCGAGTACCGCGAGTCGCGCCTCGCCAAGGGCGCCGTGGCCGCGGTCGAGCGAGTCGCCCGGTCGCAATCGATGGTGGTCGATACCAAGCCGGGCTTCGGCGCCGTGCAGCAGGCCGATTTCCACGGCAACGTCCATTTCACCGACGGGCCGACGGTGACCGCCGACGCCACCCGCGCGCTGTATCACGTCGATCGCGATCAGATCGAGCTGTCGAGCACGCCCGAGCCCGGCCCGGCGTCCCCCCGGGTGTCGGACGGCCGCGTCACCGTCGAAGCGCGGGCCATCGAGATGACGCTCGGCACCCGCAAGCTGACCGCCGACACCAAGGTCCGCAGCTCGATGCTGCCGGAGTCGAAGCCGGGCGCCGCGAAGCCGGCCGCAGGGCTGGCACCGGTCCAGCCGATCGCGCCGGTCGGTCCGAAGGCCGCGCCCAAAGCCGCGGCGCGCGGCGCCGCACCCGCGCCAGCCCCGGCGGCCGACGCTGCCCACCTGCCGGGCATCCTCAAGGGAGAGCAGCCGGTGACCGTGACCTCGAACCGGCTGGCCTACGACGGCGCCGCCGGGCATGCCGTCTATTCCGGCAGCGCCCGCTTGTGGCAGGGAGACACCTCGGTCCGCGGCGACACCATCATCGTCGACGACAGCTCCGGGAATATCGAGGCGCACACCAATGCCCACACCGAGATGATGATGGACGAGGTCGACAAGACGACCGGGGTCCGCTCGCGGACGCGCAGTATCGGCGAAGCCGAGACCTTCGTCTACGACGACGCCAAGCGGCTGGCGACCTACACTGGCAAAGCCCATATCATCGGACCGGAGGGGGATGTGGTGGGGGAGCGGATCGAGTTGTTCCTGAAGCGCGACGCCAACGAGCTCGAGCGCGCCGAGGGCTTCGGCGCCAACGGCAGCGTCGTCGTCAAGGAGACCGGCAGGACCGCCACCGGCGCGCGCCTGACCTATACCGCGGAGAATGAGACCTACGTGATGACCGGAACCCCCGTCGTGGCGATCGAGACCGCCCCTCCGGACTGCAAGAAGTCGGTGGGCGCGGTGCTGACCTTCCAGCGCGCGGTCGGCACGGTGTCCACCGCCGGCAACGGCGTGATCCGTTCCGTCCAGAATCAGATCGTCTGTCCCGCGGAGGTCAAGTAACGCGATGGCGACGCTCAGCGCCACCGGCCTCACCAAGGCGTTCAGCGGCCGGACGGTCGTCAAGGGGGTCGAGCTGCAGCTCGCCTCCGGCGAGGTCGTCGGGCTGCTCGGCCCGAACGGCGCCGGCAAGACCACCACTTTCTCGATGGTGGTCGGGCTGACGGCGCCCGACGCCGGGCGGGTCTTGCTGAACGGCGTCGACGTCACCGACGACCCGATGTACATCCGGGCCCGGAAAGGGATTGGCTACCTCCCGCAGGAGCCCTCGATTTTCCGGGGGCTCACGGTCGAACAGAATATCGCCGCGATTCTCGAGACCCTGCCGCTCGACGGCGCGGCGCGCCGCACCCGGCAGCGCGAGCTGCTGGCGGAGCTGGGCCTGACGCCGCTGGCCAAGGCCCCCGCCTACACCCTGTCGGGAGGCGAGCGGCGGCGGGTGGAAATCACCCGCGCGCTGGTCATCTCCCCCAAGTTCATCCTGCTCGACGAGCCCTTCGCCGGCATCGATCCGATTGCCGTCACCGACATCCAGAAGATCATCTTCCACCTCAAGGAGCGCGGCATCGGGGTCCTCATCACCGACCACAACGTCCGCGAAACCCTGCGCATCACCGATCGCGCCTACATCGTCCACGACGGGGTCATCTTCCGGAGCGGCACCCCGGACGGCCTCGCCGCCGACGAGGAGGTGAAGCGGATTTACCTCGGCGCTGACTTCCGATTGGACTAAGATTGAAGACGGACGG
>JAYTEJ010000504.1:0-4802 GCA_043735365.1 Acidobacteriota bacterium | reverse complement strand
AGCGTCAGCGTGCTCTTGCCGACCCCTCCCTTGCCGGATCCCACCGCCACGAGATGGCGCACCCCGGCCAGCCCGTCGGTGATACGGGTGCGCTGTTCGGCAACCTGCGCGAGAACGCCGGAACCGCCGTCGCCGATGATGTCATGGTACGTCTTCATATTTAACCGGGGGGCTTCGCCCCGCCGGACCCCCCTACACGCACGCTCGCGGGGACCCCTTCGCCCCACTCCGCGTGCGTGGCGCGCTGCTCGTCTCACTCCGGGGGGCTTCGCCCCGCCGGACCCCCCTACACGCACGCTCGCGGGGGCTCTTGGCCCCGCTCCGCCCCGGCGGGCGCGCCTACGGCGCACTGTCGTAATTTCGTGACCCTAGTTGGATCGCGCGGTGGCGGCGTAGAGAACGTGCCCGCCCGCAGGACGAAACCCAAGCCCCTCCATGAACACCTGCGAGAACTCCGCCGGATGGACCTTGGGAAGGCGGTAGCCGCCAACCTCTGATGCCGCCAGTCTGCCGAGCAGCCGCCTCAGGCGGGCGCCCCCGTCGTCCACGAACGTGCGCAGCGATAGGATCTCGCCGCTTCCGCTGACGTAGAGAAGGTAGGCCTCGATCCGCTCCTCGGAGGCGACCCCGAGCCCGACGATATCCCCCTTCCTCGCGGTGATGGTCTCGATCGAACGCTTCCAGGACACCTGCGGCCCGGGCTCTTCGAGCAGTCCGTTCGCGGCCAGATCGTCGACCGTGACCGGAATGACGAAGCGTCCGTCGAATTCGTCAGAGCCTGTCCTCTCGCGCCCGGCGCCCTCCTCTGGCTCCCAGACGTAATCCGTCAGCCGCGCCTCCTCGGCGTAGCCGCTGACGCTGAACAGCTCGCAGGCCGCGGCCAGCGTCTCGGGGATTTCGGCGACGATGCGCGGCGGACCGAGAATCGCCAGCTTCGAACCGAGCGACGCCAGCAGGTGACGGCCGTGGCCCTGCCGGCGATGATCGGGGTGAACGGCGATCTTGTGGACGAGCGTCCCGGAGGGCCGCTTGGCGCCGATGAGAACGCTGATCGGGTCGGGCCCCGAGAAGGCGACCATGCAGCTGCTGCACCACACCTGGAGGTCACGGATCGACTGCTTGAACACCGCCGGCGTCGTCGGCGGCTCGTCAGGAAAGTACGGATCCCAGCACCGGTTCAGCGCGCCGGCCAGCAGCGCGATGTCGTCCGATCGGCAGAAACGGTATGCAGGCATGCTTCTTCCAACCCGGGGGGCTTCGCCCCGCCGGACCCCCTACACGCACGCTCGCGGGGACCCCTTCGCCCCACTCCGCGTGCGTGGCTCGCTACATCTCGCGCGGACGTTCACTGGCCGGCCGGGCGCTCACCTCGTTGAGGTAGCTCCTCCCGGGGGCAGCCTCCGGCGCCGGCGCGGCCGCCGCCTCCCGCGCCGCCGGGGTTGGTTCGGGCGCCGCGGCACCCGGGCTCTTTCCCGGGACCGGGTAAGTCGCGATCATCTCGGCCATCATCCGCTTGCCGAACTCGATCCCGTCCTCGACGAGCGCCAGATCGATCGACGCCACGCCGCGCTCCCTGGCCAGCTCCTCGATCCGCTCCTGGGTCTTGTTGCGCATGAACCCGGCGGGCACGCGGAACACCCGCTGCGTGGCCTCACTCGTCCAGTCGAACGGCGAGATCAGCGGATTCTTCCTGTCGTCGCGGGCGATGAGCCTCGCCTCGTTACCTACACCGGGGGGCTTCGCCCCGCCCTCGCCGTCGCTCGCACCCTCCGACACGGCCAGCTCGCCCCGAGCCTGTCGAGGGGCGGGGGGCGCCATGCCGGCGGACGGCGCACCAATCTCCAGCGGCGCGCCGGTTTCCTCCTCGATCACCTGGCGTGCGAACTCGAGCGTGATCGCGTCAATCTTCTTCATGCGCGCGCGCTTCTCGACCCGCGCCTTGGTGCGGCGGCGCTGATAGGCGTTCTTCATGGTCCAGAGACCCTTTCTCGCCTCCTCCGTCCAGCGCAGCTTGCGCCCGTCGTAGGTGGTCTCTTCCTGGAGGCCCCCCTCCACCGCCGCGATTCTCTCGATCATCTCCTGCGAGATCACTTCGAAATCCGAGGCGCCGCAAACGATGCACTTTACGGCGCCGGTCTGCGTGGCGGTGACGCCGCACGACCGGCACATCGAGACCGGGCCGGACTTCGCCCGCTCGAGCGCCACCGCTTCGGCCAGCGCCTTGGTGGCGGCCGAGGCGCTCTTCGGCATGAACCGATCCATCGCCTCGTCAATTACCGCGCTGGTGACCACCGAGTGCCCCTTCTCGAGCGCCAGGCGAAGAACGCCGGTGCGGGCAATCCCCTTGACCTGCTCGGGCACGTGCGTCATCCGCTCTTCGGCCTCCGGCGTCCAGCGGACGGTCTCCTCGGCGCGGACGTCGAGCCGCGGCACCTCGAGGCGCGTCGAGAGCAGCACATCGCAGGGCGCGGCGCGGAGCACGTTCTCGACATTGCTTCCGAGCGCCGTCTCGTCTTTCGGGCTGTGGACACCGATCCGCCCCAGCACGATCAGCCACGGATTGGTCTTGCGCGCATGGTCGAGGATCTTCTGAAAAGGCTTGCCGTCAAGGAGCGTCTTCTTGATCCCGACACCCGCCTCGCCGGCCATCCGCTCGCCGACCTCGAGATGGGACTGGTAGATCTGCGCCAGCCCGGTGTCGATGATCTCCTCGTGGAGCTGGTTCTGCTCCTCGAAGCGGAACACTTTGGCCGCCTGCTCGGTGAGGACGCCGACGATGCCGTTGAAGACGGAGTAGTGCAGGTACGGGTCGTAGACGGCGATCGCTTCGACCTTCTTGCCGAAGGTCCGCGCCAGCTCGAGGGCGGTCATGAGCGCCCCGAACGACTGTGGGCTGCCGTCGATGCCGACCAGGATCGTGTCGCGATCCGCCTCGTCCGGCTCGGGAACGTGCTTGACCACCCAGATGTCGCGGTCGGACTGGCGCGCGACGCGCTCGCAGACCGAGCCGATAACGCTGTCGCGGGCGCGTCCGATCCCCACGGCGCCGATCACCACCAGGTCGGGCCGTGAGCCGGCGAGATCCTTGAGGATCTCGGCGTGATGCTTGCCGTCCATCATCCGCGGCTCGAATTCGAGGCCCGATGCTCCGCAGAGGCGCGACATGCCGTCGAGATAACTGTCCGAGATGAGCTTGAGGCCCATGGTGATGAGGCTGTCGTGGATCTTCCGCTGCCGCTCCAGCTCGACCTCGTCGATGTACTCCTCGGGCAGCGTGTACTCCATCTGCCTGAAGCGGTAGTCGTGCAGCTTGGCCGCGTAGACGTGGCAGCCGACCAGTTTCGCCGAGTAGGCCTTGCCTAGCGCGATGCTGCAGGCCACGGCGCGGTTGGAGTGCTCTGAGTTATCGACAGGGACGTAGATGCTCTTGTACATCGGATTCTCCGGATGGCCGAGATTTTGACCGGGGGGCCTGGCCCCGCCGGATGCCAATCGCGCCTGGGCGCGCCCACCTACACACTTGCGACCGGCTGATGCCTTCGATCGTCCGTGGCCCCGGAGCCGTGCCGCCTGCGCACCCAGCCGATCACCGCCAGCTCGATGGCGAGGATGAAGAGCGCCGTTTTCAGCATCGGGCCCACTGCAGAGGGGACCACTTCAGGCCCGACGTAGAGGGAGTACCACGCCGTCAGACCACGCCGGTTGCCCCGTTCGCGCGAGAAGCCGTCCCACACCGAGAAGGCGATCGGCATGAATTCGCCGGGTGAAAGCGCCGCACCCGAGGCGGGGCGGAGAGGCCGCTTGAAAATGACCGACCACTCTCCCTGGTCGTAGCTCGCGACGCCGGTGAGGTCGTCACCGCTGCCGGCCGCGATCTTGTCGCTGCCCCGGCCGCTGAACTGCGCCGGCGCGGGGTGCGCCAGATCGAAAAACCACAGATCCACCGAGTTCTCGTCGTCGCCGAAGAGGAAGTAGGGCTTGCGGGCACCAGTCGGGACCTGCGACGGCATCTGGATCGCGACGGCGTCGGAGAACTCCGCCGTCGGAGCGGATGGCGCCGCCTCGCCGGCGGGCGTCGCAGCGACTTCCTGGTCGCCGAAGAGGTTCCCCTCCGAGCCGCCGCCCGCCTCGCCGGGTGTACCCGCCTGCTCCTCCTCTTCCTCCGGCGGCACCGCCAGCGTCAGCCCGTTGGTGCCGGTCTTCTGCGCGCTCATGTCGTGCCATCGCACCAGGAGGGCAACCGAGTCCGCATCGTAAATCGCCTGGACCGTGACGCTGGTCGCGGGCGGATGGAAGGCGCGCCCGGGCTGCATGATCTGCCCGATGATCGGGAAGCGCGCCGGGGGCGCCGGGGCAAAGATCGCGGACCCCTTGGACAGGTCGATCGAATTCTGCACGTGGGTGGCGACGACCAGGTTGGCATATCCGGGCCCGCTGGCGCCCTGCGAGAGCGACTGGATGAAGTCGGTGATCGCCCAGCGCTGCTCCGGCTTGAGCGCGTCGAGGAACGACGGCATCGGCGTGCCGTTCAGCCCGGTACTCATCGTCCTGAAGATGTCCTCCCGAGCGGGACCGCCCCGGAAGGTCCAGGGCTGGGTCAGATCCGCCGGTCGTATCGGATTGCCCCAGTCGTCCTTCAACGTCGGCGCCGACGGTCCGTCGCCGCGGCCGAGCGTGCCGTGGCACTTGAAGCAGCCCGACTCCTCATAGAGCTTTCTGCCGGTCTCGACCGATTCCTTACTGACCTTCGGTGCGCCCGGCAGCTCCACCGGCTTGGGGGCATTCTCCGGATTGGCGAAATC
>JAYTEJ010000503.1:0-1664 GCA_043735365.1 Acidobacteriota bacterium | reverse complement strand
GTGATCGCGATTTGCAGCTTGTCGCCGAGCTGCACCGCGAAGGTCGCGGAGAAGCTGCCATCGGGATTGACCAGCGCCGGAAAGAACGTGCGTCGCGTCAGGTTGAGAATCTGCACCCTGTCGTGCGGATCCGCCGCGCCCTGGGTGGCCGTGACCGTCGTCGTCCCCGCAGCGTCCGGAATGCTGGCGGTCACCGAGCCGGCAGCCGGCACCGCTGGTGCGGACGTGTCCAGGCTGCGGAAGTGCGAGACGACGACGGCGGCCAGCGCGCGGCCGGTGACATCGCGCACGGCGGTGCCGACGGTGACGGTATAGGAGGTGTTCGCCGCCAGTGGCGCCGACGGGCGGAACGTCAGCTTGCGGCTGCCCTCCGACAGCGACAGCGCACCCGCCACCGCCGCGCCCGCCGCATCGGCCACGGCCAGAGAGGCCTGCCCGGCCGCGTTCAACGACGCCGGGTCGAGCGGCGCCGAGAAGGTAACCGCCACCGGAGCCGAAAGGCCGACCGAGACTGCCCCCTCCGAAGGGGAGATGCCAGCGACCTGCAGCGTGCGGGCCGCGAGCCGGATGTCGATCGCCACCGTGGACGCCGCCGCCACCGAGCCTTGCGCGGTGCCCACCGCCAGCGACGCCGGATCGATCGCCGTCAGCGTCGCGGCGCCGCCGGCCGCCGCCAGGGCGTACTGCCCCGTCGCTGCGCTCACTCCCACAATCGGCAGCCCATCTGCCGATACCAGCACGTTCCCCACCACACGCCCGCCGTCGTCAGATACCACGCCTGCGGCGAAGCCCAATGGCGCAATCCCCTGCGCGAACACGTAGCGGCCGGCTTCGACGATGCCGCGCAGCAGGAGCGACGAGCCCGGGACCGTGCGCTCGGACTGAATCTTCGATCCCGCGGAGCGGGCTGTCGCCGTCAGCAGCAGCCGGGTCGCCTGCTGCACCTCGACCACCTCCAGCACCACCACTGGCGAGTTGTCGTCGAACGATACGGGGCGCGGGATCGACAGCACCGCGGCGTCCTGCAGCGCGGCCGGGGGCAGGCCGATCGAAACGGCGCCGAGGAACCGCAGACCCGCGGGCAACTGGACGCCCGCCCCGGCCAGTGGGAGCAGCTCCGTGGACACCGGCACCGGGCGGTTCAGGGCGGATGCGGGCACGGTCAGCGTTTCGCCGCCAGCCCCTCGCACCGTGCCGCCAGCCGGGCCGACGATCGGAAGGCCCGGCACGGCCTCCGTTCTGAGCTCGACGGTGATCGTCCCCTGCTGCAGATCCTGCGGGTCGAACGTCCGCGACGGCGTCACCGGGAAGGCGGCAGTGAGGAGCGTGGGCTGTCCGGCGGCCTGGTAAAAGACGATGTCTTCGCTGAACGGCGGCGCCTGAATCTCGGCGCCTGAAGTGAAATGGTACGACTCGGTAATCCGCGACTGCAGCGGCGTGCCGCTCGACAGCGCCGCACCGGGACGAAGCGAGCTCGAGACCTGCGAGCGGACCCCGGGCTTGTAGAAGACCACGCGCGGCTGCGGAGCCACCTGGACCGCCGCGGCATCGGGCAGCACCCCGTCGTCCACACCCGCGACGAGCACGCCCGGCAGCGGCATTGGCGGAGCGGCTGGCAGGCTGTCCGCCAGCAGCCAGGCATACTGCCCCGAGCCCGGCACCGC
>JAYTEJ010000502.1:0-2959 GCA_043735365.1 Acidobacteriota bacterium | reverse complement strand
CGTCCGCCGCGCTGCCCGCCGCCGACGCCCGGCACGCCCCGCCCACCGACCGCGCCCGGCCTGTTGCTGACGTTCGAGAACAGAAACGTCCACTCGTTGTAGTGGGTGCCGCCGTGATAGATGCGGATCGACGGCTCCTTGCTCGTGCTGACCACGCCCATGATCCCGCCGCCCTGCTGACCGGCGCCGAGCTGGCTGCCAAGGACGCCCCCCTGCCGGCCCCCGGCGGCAAATGGCGACGCCGGCCCGAACCCCTGCGGCGGCTGAGTCGAGCCGCGCCCGCCCGGGGGCTGAAGGCCGCCCTGCCCGCGGCCGCGCCCGCCCGGCTGCTGCGGCTGACCGGGGTTCTGCTGCAGCCCGGCCGCCACCGGGATGATCTGAAAATCTGCCCCGGTGACCGGGTCCTTGTATTTCTTGCGGAGGAAGCGCTGCTGGACGAGGATGTCGATGGACGGCGGGAAATTGCCCGGGCCAGCCTTGCGCTGGTAGAGGTTGATGGCGCGGGCGTACTGCTCCCCCCGGAAGACCAGCTCCGCCTCCCGCTCCCGCTGCATTTCGTGCCGCCACACCGGCATCGCGGCGGTCATCAGCACCAGCAGCACGCCGACGCTGACCAGCAGTGCCGCCATGGCGAAGCCGCGCTGACCGTCTTGACCCTCTAAATACATGAGAGTATTATCCTTAGCGTAGAATTTATGGTAACACAGCGCCGCTCCGCCACAGCCTTTGCGAGCATCGCCGCCCTGACGCTGCTCGTTGCTGCCACCGCGTGCGACAAGGTGCCGCTGCTGGCTCCGACGGGGTCGGTGATCAGCCTGTTCCCGGCGGCGACGAGCGTGCCGCTCAACGGCACCGTCGAGATCGTCGCCACCGTCATTGAAAACGGCGTGGCGTCGACTTCGTCAACGGGCACGGGCACCGGCACGACCGGCACCGGGACGACGACGCCAACGACGACCACGACGACGACACGGGCAGGGGCCGGGACGCCGGTGCAGAACGGCACGCTGGTGTCGTTCACGACCACGCTCGGCACCATCGAGCCGCGCGAGGCGCGCACCCAAAACGGCGAAGTGCGGGTTCGCTTCACCGCGCAGGGACAGAGCGGTCTTGCCACCATCACCGCGTTCTCCGGCGGCGCCTCGGCCAAGATTGAAAATCTCAAAATCGGCAGCGCCGCGGCCGAGCGCCTGCTCGTCAGTGCCAGCCCGCAGTCGCTCGGACCGTCGGGCGGCAACGCCACCGTCTCGGCGCGGGTCGAGGATGCCTCCGGCGCCGGCGTCCCCGGGGTCGCGGTGACGTTCACGACCGACGCCGGCTCGCTGTCGTCGTCGAGCGCCGTCACCGATGCCAGCGGCGTCGCCACGGTCACGATCAACACGTCGCGGGCCGCGAAGGTGACCGCCAACGTCGCCGGCAAGACCGCGGACGTCTCGATCAGCCTCAACCCGCGCACCGGCGTGACCATCAGCGGCCCGACGACGCCGGTGTCGGCTGGTGTCCCGGCGACGTTCACCGTGGGCGTCGGCAGCACCGCCAACATCCGCGATGTGACCGTGGAGTACGGCGACGGCGACCGCCAGTCGCTCGGATCGCTGAGCGGATCGACGACCATCGCCCACATCTACACCGACGCCGGCACCTACAACGTCCGCGCCACCGCGATCGATGCCAGCGGCTTTTCCGAGCAGGTCGGGACGTCAATCTCGGTGCTGCCGGGCCAGCCGCCGGCGGTGACGATTACCGCGTCGAACAACAACCCGAGCGTCGGCGAAGTCGTCATCTTGACCGCGCAGGTCTCTGGCGCCACCTCGACGATCATCCGCTACGAATGGAACTTCGGCGCCGACGCCATTCCGCCGACGGCGCAGACCACCGGCAACCGCGCCACGGTCAGCTATACCGCGACCGGCACGAAGATCGTGACCGTCCGTGTCGTCCAGGGGACCGGGCCCACCGGCGACGGCACCACGGCAATCGTCGTCCGGCCGTAATCGACACGCAGACGAGCAAGCAAAAGCCGCTGCGGGCCTGTGGCCTGCAGCGGCTTTTGTTTGCCTCGCCGGAGAACGCGCAGCCGTCAGAAAGCGGATGGGCCCAGCAGCTTTGTTTCGCCGAGAGCCATAGCAAGACTTACCATGGTCATGCATGGACGAGCGCGTGCTTGGCCGTATCAGAGCGCGCTGGACCGCCAATCTCGCGCAACGCGAAGCCGGAAACGGGAAGCTGGAAGCTCAGCCAAAGGCTGAAACCGGTAACTGGAACCGATGACCGGGAGCCGGAAGCTGGAAGCCGGAAGCTGGAAGCTGGAAGCTGGAAGCTGCCTGTCAGAAGTCCGAGTAGGGAGTGCCGTCGAGCGCCGTGCCTTGCGCGCCGCTCTTGATGTTGTAGATCCCTGGCTCGGCCGACGGGTTGCTTGGATCCGGCTCCGCCGGCTCCGTCTGCCAGGTGTCGGTGCTCTTGGACATCGGGTCTTCAGGAATCTTCCGCAGGTAGCCGTCGGTCACGAGCGCATCGAGCGACGCCGGGTACTTGGTCTTGTCGGCGTAGTACTGGTCGATGGCGTCGCGCATGCGGACCAGGTCGGTCCTGAGCACCGCCTCGCGCGTGTTCTGAATCGAATTGCGGTATTGCACGATTCCCATCGTCGCCAGGATCGTGATCAGGGTGATGACGACGAGCAGTTCGATCAGGGTGAAGCCCCGCCGATCGCGCAGCCGCGGCAGCCGCCGGCCCGCCGTAGCCCGTTCAATCAGCATGCGTCGCTCCACGATCTGTCCATGTGGTCCCGGGAAGAGCCTTACCATTCGTTGTACTTGGTGCCGTCGAGCGCCTTCGCTGTCGACTTCGAATGAACGTCGTAGACATTCGACCCGCCCCACGTCGTCGCATCCGGTTTGTCCGCGTACGACCGCTTGCCCCAGTCGGTCGAGTTGGTGATCGGATCTTTGGGCACCCG
>JAYTEJ010000501.1:0-3789 GCA_043735365.1 Acidobacteriota bacterium | reverse complement strand
CCAGCGCCAGGGCGCCGCGGGTCGCGGCGGGGTCCAGGATGCCATCGTCCCACAGCCGGGCGGTCGAGTAGTAGGGCGATCCCTCGCGTTCGTATTTGTCGACGATCGGCTTGCGAATCTCCTCTTCCTCCGCGGCGGTCAGCGTCTGTCCCGCGCGCGCCAGCTGGTCGCGCTTGATGGTGGTCAGGACGCCGGCGGCCTGTTCGCCGCCCATCACGGAGATGCGGGCGTTGGGCCACATCCATAGCAGCCGCGGCTCGAAGGCGCGGCCGCACATGCCGTAATTGCCGGCGCCGAACGAACCACCGATCACCACCGTGAACTTCGGCACCGCGGTGTTGGCCACCGCGTGCACCATCTTGGCGCCATCCTTGGCGATGCCGCCGCGCTCGTAGTCCTTCCCGACCATGAAGCCGGTGATGTTCTGGAGGAACACCAGTGGGATGTTCCGCAGGCTGCAGAGCTCGATGAAGTGCGCCGCCTTGAGCGCCGATTCGGAAAACAGCACGCCGTTGCTGGCGACGATGCCGACCAGGAATCCGTGCAGGCGGGCGAAGCCGGTGACCAGCGTGGCCCCGTAGCGCGCCTTGAATTCGTCGAAGCGGGATCCGTCCACCAGCCGGGCGATGACCTCGCGCACGTCGTACGACGTGCGCGGGTCGGCGTTGACGATGCCATAGAGATCGTGCGGGTCGTAGAGGGGATCTTCGGGGGCGGCGACATCGGCCGGCAGATGCCTGGCGCGGTTCAGGGTGCTGACGATCGTCCGCGCGATCTCGATCGCGTGGGCGTCGTCGTCGGCCATGTAGTCGGCGACGCCGGAGAGCCGGGTGTGAACGTCGGCGCCGCCGAGATCCTCGGCGGTGACCTCCTCGCCGGTGGCCGCCTTCACCAGCGGCGGGCCGCCGAGGAAGATCGTCCCGGTGCCGCTGACGATCACTGTTTCGTCGGACATCGCCGGGACGTAGGCGCCTCCGGCGGTGCACGATCCCATCACCACGGCGATCTGGGGAATGCCGGCGGCGGAGAGGCGGGCCTGATTGTAGAAGATGCGCCCGAAGTGCTCGCGATCCGGGAACACCTCGGCCTGGAGTGGCAGGAATGCGCCACCCGAGTCCACGAGGTAGAGGCAGGGGAGGGCGTTGTCGAGGGCGATCTGCTGCGCGCGCAGGTGCTTCCGTACGGTCACCGGATAGTAGGTGCCCCCCTTGACGGTCGCGTCGTTCGCGACGATGACCACTTCACGGCCGGAGACGCGGCCGATGCCGGTGATGATGCCGGCGGCAGGGGCGTCGTTGTCGTAGAGGTCCCACGCGGCGAGCGGGGACAGCTCGAGAAACGGCGAGCGCTCATCCAGCAGACGATCGACGCGTTCGCGCGGCGGCAGCTTGCCCTGAGCGCGATGGCGGTCCAGGTACCTGGGACCGCCGCCCTGGCGAACGAGGTCGGTCCGCATCCGCAGCTCCTCCAGCAGTGACGCCATGGCCGCGGCGTTGGCGCGGAAGAGGTCGCTGCCGGTCTGTATCTGGGATGCGATGACGTCCATGGGGCTCCGGGACAACCGTCAGGAATGCGCGGGATTATATCCGCGTTGCCGGCTTCCGCTTCAAACGGCGGCCGGCCCGACGGGGCCCGGCGGTCGAGGAAGCCTCTCGACCGTGGGGGCGCCAAGGTCAGCCTCTGCATGTATTTGTTTATGACAGGTGTCCGTATATGGACGCACCAACAGATTTGTGTATAATTCTGACCTGTATTCGGGTCATCCGGTGTAGCAGCGGCGGCCACCCAGTTCGGCCGTGAGCCGGATTTTTAGGACGGATGGAAGATTTATGAGCGTGAAGAAGCGAAATCGCGTTCTGGCCATTGATGATGAGCCGTCGATGATCGAGTGGCTGAAGATCCTGCTCGAGCACGAAGGCTATGAGGTCCGCACCGCGATGATCGGCACGCGCGGGGAGGAAATCTTCAAGACCTGGAAGCCCGACGTGGTGGTCACCGACATGCTGCTCCCGGACGCGGACGGGCTGGAGCTGCTGCGCAAGTTCAAGCAGATCCATCCCGACACCGAGGTCATCGTCGTCACCGGCCATGGCAGCGTCCCCAAGGCGGTCGAGGCGATGAAGGCCGGCGCCCACAGCTTCGTCGAGAAGCCGATTGAGCCCGACACACTGCTGGCGATGCTCGAGCGGGCGATCGAGCGGCGCGATCTGGTGGGCGAGAACCTGCTGCTCAAGCAGAAGCTGGAGGGGCAGTTCAGGTTCGGCAACATCATCGGCAAGAGCAAGAAGATGCACGAGGTGCTCGAGCTGGTCGAGAGCGTGGCCGGCAGCGACGCCAATATTCTCATCCAGGGGGAGAACGGCACCGGCAAGGAGCTGATTTCGAACGCGCTGCACTACAACAGCAAGCGCGCGAAGGGGCCGTTCATCAAGATCAACTGTGCCGCCATCCCCAAGGATCTGATCGAGTCGGAGCTGTTCGGCTACAAGAAGGGGGCGTTCACCGGCGCAGCGACCGACAAGGAAGGGCTGTTCGAGATGTCGGAGGGCGGGTCGCTCCTCCTCGACGAGATCGGCGAGATGCCGCCCTACCTGCAGACCAAGCTGCTGCGCGTGCTGCAGGAGCGGGAGTATCGTCCGATCGGCAGCGACCGGATCGTGCGCGTCGATTTCCGGCTGATCTGCGCCACCAACATCGATCTCGACGCGGCGCTGCGCGACGGCAAGCTGCGCGAGGATCTGTATTTCCGCATCAACACCATCACCCTGCGGGTGCCGCCGCTGCGCGAGCGCACCGAGGACATCCCGCTGCTCTGCGAGTACTTCCTGGAGAAATACCGCCAGCGCCACCAGCGCCCGACGATGAAGTCGATCGCGCCGGCGGCGTATCACGTGCTCATCCGGCACCGCTGGCCGGGCAACGTCCGCGAGCTCGAGAACGTCATCGAGCGGGGCGTGCTCGTCGCCAAGGGCAACGAGATCAGCGTCAACGATCTGCCGGAGTCGCTGCGCAGCGAGAGCGCGACGACGACCGAGTTCGTGATCCCGCCCCACCGGACGCTGGCGGAGATCGAGAAGATGGCGATCCTGCAGACGCTCCAGCGCACCAACTGGAACAAGCAGGAAGCGGCGCAGATTCTCGGGCTCTACCGGCCGACGCTCTACAGCAAGATGAAGAAGCACGAGATTCAGGACGGCGGCAAGGCGGCAGCGCGGCGGGCGCTGCCGGTCGCGCAGTAAACCGCGGCCGCAAGGGGCTTGCCCGGCAAGCGCCTTGCACCCTGGGAGAGGGATGCTTGAGCGCGCACAGATCGGGCTCGCGGCGGTCGGCGACATGTCGATGTTCGCCTGGAAGGCCGCCCGGGAGATGTTCGTTCCCCCCTTCGAGTTCCGGGAGACGCTGCGCCAGCTCTACGAGCTGGGGTTTCGCTCCGCCCCGCTGATCGCGGTCTCGGGCCTGGCGGTCGGCGTGGTGCTGTCGATGCACACCCGGGCGTCGCTCGAACGGTTCGGCGCCGAGTCGCTGATCCCCTCCGGGCTGGCGATCGCGCTGGTGCGGGAAACGGGGCCGCTGACCGCGGCGCTGCTGCTGTCAGGCCGGATTGGCGCCGGCATCGGCGCCGAGCTGGGGGCGATGCGCGTCACCGAGCAGATCGATGCCCTCGAGGCCTCGGCGGTGGATGCCTTCCGCTATCTGGTCGTCACCCGCGTGGTCGCGTGCGTGATCGCGCTGCCCATCCTCACGACCATCATGAACTTTTCCGGCATGTTCGGCGGCTTCATCGCCGAG
>JAYTEJ010000500.1:0-2814 GCA_043735365.1 Acidobacteriota bacterium | reverse complement strand
TCCTCCTCCGCGATGGCCAGCCGGTCTGGAGCGGCTCCCACTTCAAGATTACCGCGCAGCAGCTCGACGCCATTACCGCGCCTCAGCTCGGCGACGCCGTCTCCAGCTGAGGGCTGAGGATCCGGCGCACTGCGGCGCCGGCCGGCTTCAGCGTGTGCAGCTCTGCCACCGGGACTTCGCCGGCAGGCACCGGCAGCCGCAGCGGATTGAACCACACCGCGTGCAGGCCGGCAGCCCGCGCGCCGGCGACATCGGCGGTCCAGGAGTCTCCCACCATCACCGTCCGATCCGGCGTGGCGTCGAGCGCCTCGAGCGCCATCGTGAAGATCCCGGGGTCGGGCTTCGAGACGCCGGCCCTTTCCGAGACCACCAGCGCATCGATGAACGTGTCCAGGCCGCAGACCCGGAGCTTGTCCTGCTGCTCCTCGTGAAGATTGTTGGAGACGACGCCGATGCGTGCCCGGACGCGCAGCGCCTCCAGAAAGTGGACGGCGCCGCGGACCGCCCGGCGCACCTCGCGATAGCGGAGGCGGTAGGCCTCGGCGGCAGCCGCCGCGGCGTCGTCCGACGCAGGGGCGCCGCACCCGGCGAGGAGCCGGCGGAAGCGCTCGCGCCGGGCCAGTTCGAGCGGCATCCGCCCGAGCATCACCTCACGGTGCAGGTCCTCGAGCACCACCGCATGCTGCCGCTCGAGCTCCTCGAGCGGCAGCGCGCCGAGGGACGCGTCCCCCTGGCGGACGGCCTCCAGCGCATCGCGCGAACAGCCGCGGTGGTCGAACAGCGTGTCGTCGAGATCGAGCAGTACGGTGCGCATCATGCTCCGCCATCTTGCCACGCCGCGGGTCAGAACGGCCCGACGCGCGTGATACACTGCGCGGATGCCCGCGGTCGTGATCGGCGCCACCAACCTGATGCCTTCGCTGCGTGAGCGGCTCAAATCCGAAGGCGATCTGCTTGCGTTTGCGGACACCGAGCCGATCCAGGCGCTCCAGGCGATTCTGGAACAGCGTCCGGATCTGATTGTGCTCGAGCGGCTCTTCGCGGCGACCCCGCGCGGCGCCGCGCTCATCAACCGCATCAAGACCGACCCGATTCTCGGCCATGCCGAGGTGCGGGTGATGTCGCATACCGGCGACTACTCCCGGCAGGTGGCGAAGCCGGTGCGAGTGCCGGCCCCTTCTCCGGTGGCGGCGTCAGGCGGTCCGGCGGCGGTCGGCCTCACCGAAGCACCCGAGGAGGAAGCGGCGGTGCCGCCGCGGCTGGACTGGCAGGGAACGCGGCGGGCGCCGCGCTTCCGCGCCCGGCCCGGCATCGAGATTCAGCTCGACGGCAATCCGGTGATGGTGGTGGATATTTCGACGGTGGGGGTCCAGGCGCTCTCGCCGACCATCCTGCGCCCGAATCAGAAGGTGCGCGTCAGCATCCCCAACGACGACTTCGTGATGCGCTTTCGCGGGTCGATCGCGTGGGCGAAGTTCGAGTTGCCGAGTCCCAGCGATCCGCCCCAGTACCGGGCCGGCGTCGACTTCGCCGACGCCGACGAGCCGGCGCTGCGTCACTACTGCGACAAGGTCAAGGCGTAACCCGCGCCTGGCGGGCGCGGAACCATCCGGCCGCAATCGAATCGTCGCGCACGATCGTGTCCTCTCGCGCCGAGCCGGTGGAGATGATCGCCGCCGGCACTCCGGTCACTTCCTCCAGCCGCGCCACGTAGCGCCGCGCCGCCTCGGGCAGGTCGGCATAGCGCTGCGCGCCCGCGGTCGGAGCGGTCCATCCCGGCAGCGTTTCGTAGACCGGCTGGCAGGCGGCCAGCTTGGCCACGTCCCCGGGCATCTCCGTCAGCACCGTGTCGCCGTGGCGGTAGCCGGTGCAGATCTGCAGCTCCGGCAGGCCGTCGAGGACATCCAGCTTGGTCAGCGCGAGGGCGTCGAGGCCGTTGACCCGCACGGCGTAGCGGACCGCGACGGCGTCGTACCAGCCGCAGCGCCGCGGCCGCCCGGTGACGGCGCCGAACTCCTGACCGCTCTCGCGCAGCCGGTTGCCGGTCTCGCCGAGCAGCTCCGTTGGCAGCGGCCCCTCCCCGACGCGGGTGGTGTAGGCCTTGGTGGCGCCGAGCACGGCATCGATCGCCCGCGGCGGCACGCCGAGGCCGGTGCAGACACCGCCGATGGTGGCGTTGGAGGAGGTCACGTAGGGGTAGGTGCCGTGGTCGATGTCGAGCAGCGTCCCCTGCGCGCCTTCGAACATGATCGAGCGGCCGTTGCGGCGGGCCTGCGCCAGGAACACCGAGACGTCGGTGACCCACCGCTCCATCCGCGCCCAGGCGGCCGCCAGCTCCGCGAGCACCTGGCGCGCATCCATCGTCGAGTCGCCGATGATGCGGTTGCGAGCGGCGACGTTGTGGCTGACGGCATCGGCGAGCGACTCCGGATTGGCGAGATCGCCGACCCGGACGCCCCGCCGCGCGATCTTGTCCTCGTAGGCCGGGCCGATGCCGCGGGAGGTGGTGCCGATCTTGCGCTCGCCGCGGCGCGCCTCGCTCAGCAGATCCAGTTCGCGGTGATACGGCAGGATCAGGTGGGCCTTGTCGCTGACCAGCAGCCGGCTGCCGACGTCGATGCCGGCGGCGGCGAGCTCGTCGATCTCGGCAAAGAGCGCCTGGGGATCGACGACGACGCCGTTGCCGATCACGCAGGTGATGCCGTCGTGGAGAATGCCTGAGGGCAGCAGTCGCAGCACGAACTTGCGCCCGTCGGCGTAGACCGTGTGGCCGGCGTTGTGTCCGCCCTGATACCGCGCGACAATGTCGAAATT
>JAYTEJ010000499.1:0-9217 GCA_043735365.1 Acidobacteriota bacterium | reverse complement strand
CGAGGCGCCGACCAGAATCAGCTCGCGCAGCTGCTCGCCGATCTCCATCACTTCGTAGAGACCGACGCGCCCCTTGTAGCCGGTGTTGTTGCACTTCTCACAGCCGCTGCCCTTCCTGGGCACGACGGTCTCGGCCTCTTCCTTGGTGAAGCCGGCCTCGACCAGCGCCGGCGGCGCATGCTTCTCCTCCACTTTGCAGTGGGTGCAGATGCGCCGGACCAGGCGCTGCGCGCAAATCAGGTTGACCGAGCTGGCCACCAGAAACGGCTCGATCCCCATGTTCATCAACCGGTTGATGGTGCTGGGGGCATCGTTGGTATGAAGCGTCGAGAGCACCAGATGGCCGGTGAGCGCCGCCTTGACCGCGATCTCCGCGGTCTCGAAATCGCGGATTTCGCCGACCAGGATGATGTTCGGATCCTGCCGCAGGAAGGAGCGCAGCGCCGCGGCGAAGTTGAGGCCGATGTTCTCGCGCACCTGGACCTGGTTGACGCCGACCAGGTTGAACTCGACCGGGTCCTCGGCGGTCATGATGTTGGTCTCGGTGGTATTGATCTTGGCAATCGACGAGTAGAGGGTGTTGGTCTTGCCGCTGCCGGTCGGCCCGGTGACCAGCACCAGGCCCCACGGCTTGGCGATTGCGACCTCGAGCTTCTTGAGTGAGTTCGGCTCGAAGCCGAGCTTGGTCATGTCGAGCATCAGCTTGTCCTTGTCGAGCAGACGCATGACGATCTTCTCGCCAAACAGCGTCGGCAGGCAGGAGACGCGGAAGTCGATCTCCTTGGTCTGGCCGTTGTCGGCGAAGCGGATCTTGATGCGGCCGTCCTGGGGCAGGCGCTTCTCGGCGATGTCGAGCTTGGCCATGATCTTGACGCGCGAGGTGATCGCGTCGCGGAACTTCATCGGCGGCGCCATGACGTTGTAGAGGATGCCGTCGATGCGGAAACGAACGCGGAACTCCTTCTCGTAGGGCTCGACGTGGATGTCGCTCGCCCCCTTCTGAATCGCCGACATCAGCATCAGGTTGACGAGCCGGATGACCGGCGCCTCGCCCCCCTGCCGCTCGAGCGAGGCGACGTCGATCTGCTCCAACTCCTGGAGCACTTCGACGTCCTCGTCGACGATCGCGGTTGACTCCTGGAGCGCCTTGCTGACCATGTCGAGCGAGGACGCACTCGACAGCGACTCGCCGCCGGTCGCCGCTGGCTCGCGCGGGCCGCGCACCGCCGGGGCGCTGTAATACCTCTGGATGGCGGCGAGGACCGCGGTCTCCGAGGCCACCACCGGCTCGACGTTGTAGCCGGTCATGAACTTGATGTCGTCCATGGCGAAGACGTTGGTCGGGTCCGTCATCGCGATGGTCAGCGTCGCACCGGCGCGGCTGAGCGGGACGATCTGGTATTTGTGCGCGGTCTCGGAGGGGATCAGCTTGATGATCGGCGCGTCGATGTCGAACTGCGCAAGGTTGATCGAAGGCACCCCGTACTGCTTGGAGAGCAGCGCGGTGATTTCCTCGTCCTTGACGAACCCGAGCTTGACCAGGTTGAATCCGAGCTTTCCCCCGTTGGTCTTCTGATAGCTCAACGCCTCCTGCAGCTGGGCAGGCGTAATCCGCTTTTCTTTGAGCAGCAGCTCGCCAATCCGAACAGGCATTGTTCAGGCTCGGGTCCAGTAGGGCCGCCGGGAACGCGGCTAATCGCAGGGAAACGCTGGGGGAGCAGTATTCCAACACATCTTGACACTTTTTGTCAAGCACAGAATCGTATCCCGCGTCAATAACCCACCCTGGCAGCCACGCTCCACCCTCGGGCGGCGCCATCGGACCCCCGGGTCACGCCCACGTCGATGAGCACCGAGGCGGTGGCCGCAAGGCTGGCGCCGGCGCTCACGGCCGCCGCCCGATCGCCGGACACCGCCGCATTCACCCCGCCCCGGACGAACAGCCGCCTGAGCAGCCGCCCTTCCGTTCCCGCCGCGAACCGGCGCGTCCCGCCCGGAATCCCACCTGATCCGACGACATCCATATCGGCCGCGACGATCCAGCCCGCCAGTGGGGCCACCGAGACCCCGGCCCGCGCCTGCCGCCGGAGCGTCAGCGGTTCGCGCCCCGCCTCCCCGCCAAACGAGGGCGCGGTGGCGTTGCGCAGCGTCAGCCCCGCCTTGAAGGCCCCGACGCCGGCCATCACCCCGAGATCCGCGTCGAATCTGGTGCGCTCGCCGGACGTCGCGCCGGTGTCGCGAAGCAGATCCACCCGCCGGGCGGGTACCGCCGTCCCGTACGAGACGCTGCCGCGCACCAGCTTGAGCGTCGCCCCCACGGCCACGCCGGGGGCAATCGACTGCACCACCGTGGCGCCCGCATGGTGGGTCACCAGCGTGTCAGCCTCGAGCAGCGCCCCCTCAGCGCCAGCGCCGGTGACCGCCTGCACCTCGGATGACCGCAGGCGGTAATACGACAGCGCCACCGCCGGCGCCCCGATTGCCAGCAGCCATCCGGACTGGCGCTGCCCGGGCTCGAGGCCGGTGCCGGTGCGCTCGGCGGTCGTCCGATCGAGCACCAGGCTGAAAATCGACCCCGAGGCGAAGCCAGCCGGGTTCCAGTAGGCCGCCGAGGCATCGTCCGCCACCGCAACGAAGGCGCCCCCCATCCCCGCCGCCCGGGTGCCCACGGCGTCGAACGACTGGGCCCGGGCGGTCCCGCCAAGCCCCGCCAGCAGGACCGCGGCCGCCAGCACACGCTGAACGCTTCGCATCCCGGAGAGCTTAACGTACGGCTCGGTGCGGTCCGGCAGGGCGGGCCTTTCGGGGCGTTCGCCCGGCCGAATCCGGAAACATCCCGGTGCCTGACGTCGTATTTCAAGGCTAGAATCGTTCGTCCCGCCGGCCGCCCCGGTGGATAACCCTCGATTTTCCAGCACAGCCTATGACTTCACCCTCCATCCAAGCCGGGGATACCGGCCCTGCCCCGGGCCTCGTGTCCCGCTTCTTCGGTATCATCACCTCTCCCCGCGCCACCTACCAGGCCGTCGTCGCCCGTCCGGCCTGGTTCGGCATGCTGGCGCTGACCACCGTGGCCATGGCCCTGCTGGTCGGCGGCTTCCTGTCCACACACGTCGGCCAGGAGGCCTGGCTGGAGTCGGCCTCCAACAGCCCGCTCTCCGGCCCGGTCAGCGACGAGGCGTATCAGGGGATGCAGAAGATGGCCGGCTACGTCGGCTACATCACCGCCGTCAGCATGCTGGTGATGGTGCCGCTCTTCAGCACCGTGATTGCCGGCCTGCTGTTTGCCGTCTTCAACGCCGGCCTCGGCGGCGATGCCAGCTACAAGCAGGTCCTCGCGGTCGTGGTCCACACCGGGCCGCTCGGCCTCCTCGCCCAGCTCTTCACGCTGCCGCTCAACTACCTGCGGGGCACGATGTCGAGCTCCAGCAGCCTCGGCGCGCTCACCCAGAGCATCCTCGACGACGGCTCGTTTCTGGCGCGGCTGCTGGGAATGATCGACCTGTTCGTGATCTGGCAGCTGCTCGTGCTGTCGATGGGCCTGGCGGTGCTCTACCGGCGCCGGACGCAGCCCATCGCCACCTCGCTGCTCATCGTTTATGTCGTCATTGCGATCATCATCGCGGTGGTGAAGCGCGGAGCTGGGGCATGAGCCGGAACAAGAAGATCATCGTCGGCATCGTCATTCTCCTGACACTCGGCGCGCTCGCCTTCGCCAACTTCAAGTTCAAACGCAACGACGGCCTCGAGGTGACGACCGAGGCGGTCAAGAAGCGCCATCTCGAGGCGATCGTGTCGGCGTCGGGCAAAATCCAGGCGAAGCGGGACGTCAACATCAGCGCCGATACGATGGGCCGCGTCACCGAGCTCGCGGTCGACGAAGGGTATCGCGTCAAGAAGGGTCAGTTCCTGATGCAGATCGACCCGCGAAACCTCAGGACCGCCGTGCAGCGGACGGAAGCCTCGCTTGAGGCGGCGCGCTCGAACGCCGAGCAGGTTCGGCTTGCGCTCGACAGCGCACGGGTCGCGTTGAAGCAGGCGCAGGACAACTACAAGCGGCAGCAGGATTTGTGGAAAGGCGGGCTCACCACCCGCGAGACGCTCGAACGTGCCGAAAACGACTTGAAGCAGCGCCAGGCGGACCTGGCCTCACAGGAGCAGAACGTCCGCACGATGCAGCTGCGGATGGAGTCCGAAAGCGCCACGGCGGCAAGCGCCCGATACGACTTGAGCAAGGTCCGCATCGAGTCGCCGATTGACGGCATCGTGACCCGCCGGAATATCGAGGCGGGCGAGACGGTGGTGATCGGCACCATGAACAACGCCGGCACGGTGCTGCTGACCATCGCCGACATGTCGGTCATCCAGGCGGAAGTCGAGGTTGACGAGACCGACATTCCCTCGCTCCGCATCGGACAACCGGCAAAGGTCACGATCGACGCGATGCCGGGCCAGAGCTTCGCCGGCACGGTCACGGAGATCGGCAACAGCCCGATCCAGGTGACCGGCAGCGCCACGACGCAGGCGACGAACTTCAAGGTCGTCGTGACGCTCGAGCAAGAGATCCCGGACGTCCGGCCCGGCTTCACGTGCACGGCGGAGATCACCACGGCCGTACGCGACGGCGCCGTCGCCGTGCCGATCCAGGCGACCACCGTGCGTGAAATGATCCTCGACGACAAGGGCAACATCGTCCGGCCACCAGACGCTTCGAAGGTGAAGCGCACGCCAGCGCCGGTGCCCGGTGCCCCCCTCCCCGACCTCGCGCCCGGTCAGACACGCAAGGAGCTCGAAGGGGTCTTTGCGGTTCGCGACAACAAGGCGGTGTTCGTCCCGATCAAGACCGGCATCGCGGGTGAGAAGTATTTCGAGGTGCTGTCGGGGGTCAAAGAAGGCGAATCGGTCATTACGGGACCGTTCGCGTCGGTGCGCGCACTGGCGGAAGGGGCGGCCGTGAAGCCCACCACCACCCCGTCCGCCACGAAGCCGTGAATCAGTTCTTCGAGGCGGCGAAGATCGCGCTCGGCGCGATCTGGTCGAACAAGCTGCGATCGTTTCTCACCGTGCTGGGCAACATCGTCGCGGTCACCTCGATCATTGCCGTGGTGTCGCTCGTCCAGGGCATGAACGGCTACGTCACGACCGCCATTCTCTCCGGTGTCGGCGCCGACAATTTCACCATCCAGCGGATGCCGATCGTGCGATCGGAAGAGGACGAGGAACGGTTCCGGAACAATCCTCGCATCACGCTCGAGGAAGCGTCGGCGGTCCGGAAGTACAGCGAGAACGTTGGCGCCGTGGCGGCGCAGGCGCAGTCGCGCGCGACAATGACGTACGGGGAGCAGACTGTCGACGGCGCGCAGGTTCAGGGCGTGTCGCGCGACTACGTGTCGTTTGGGACGTTCAACGCGGAACGCGGGCGGCTCATCAACCCCGCCGAAGTGGACGCGGCCCGGCCGGTCACGGTCCTCGGGTGGGAAGTTGCCGACAAGCTGTTCGGGCCGTCCGAGCCGCTCGAGAAAACGATCAAGATCGGCAGCCTCCATTTCCGCGTCGTCGGCGTCAGCGAAAAGAAGGGATCGTTCTTCGGCAACTCCCAGGACAACTTCGCCGTCATCCCTCTCGGCATCTTCCGCAAGATGTTCGGGTCGCGGATGTTCGGAATGCAGCTGCTCGTCAAACCGAGGAGCCCGGAGCTCGTGAAAGCCGCCATGGATGATGCCACGGTCGCGCTGCGCATCGAGCGGCGGCTGCGGCCGAAACAGCCGGACAACTTCGGGATGTTCACGTCGGACACGTTCCTCGACATCTACAAGACGGCCACCAACGGGATCTTCGCCGTGCTCATCGGTGTCGTGGCCATGTCGCTCGTAGTCGGCGGCATCGTCATCATGAACATCATGCTGATGGTCGTCAGCGAGCGCACGCGCGAGATCGGACTGAGGAAGGCGCTGGGCGCGCGGCGGCGGGACATCGTGTGGCAGATCCTGACCGAGTCCGTCACGCTCTCGATCTTCGGCGGCATCGTCGGCATTTCGCTCGGGTTCGGCCTGGCGCTCCTCATCAGCAAGTTCTCGCCGCTGCCGGCGTCGGTCCAGCCGTGGTCGGTGCTGATGGGGATCGGCATCACCGCACTCGTCGGCCTCTTCTTCGGGCTGTATCCGGCGATCCGGGCCGCGTCGCTCGACCCGATCGAGGCGTTGCGGAGGGAATAGGGATTGGGGATTGGGGATTGGGGAGCTGGAAGCCGGGAGCTGAAGGCAGAGAACTGAAAGCTGAGAACTGAAAGCTGAGAACTGACGTCTGATGGCTGATCGACTGACTGAGAGCTGACATCGAACTATGGCTGCCCTGCGCTCCGGGTTACTCGGCGAAATCGTGACGATGTCGATCGACACGCTGCGCACCAACAAGATGCGCTCGGCGCTGACCGTGCTCGGCGTGGTCATCGGCATCACATCGATCGTCGGGATGACGTCCCTTCTCCGGGGGTTCGACAACTCGCTCCGTGACTCGATCAGTCAGCTGGGCCCCAACACGATCATCGTGCAGAAGTGGGGCGCGCTCAGCCTGATTGGCTCGGGCAAGAGCTTTCTCGAGGTCGCCCGCCGGCCGAATCTGTCGAAGGACGACGCGTTCGCCATCGAGCGGGGGTGCCCGTCAGTCGCCCTGGTGGATGTGTGGCTGGGCGCGTTCGGGAACAGCCAGTCGCGCATCTATTACGGGCACGACAAGACGAAAACGATCGCCATCATCGGGGCGACGGAGAACTGGGCCGCGGTCAACTCCGCGACGGTCGAGATGGGACGCCTCTTCCTGCCCTCGGAGGTCGAACATCGCCGGCAGGTCGTCGTGCTCGGACGGACGCCCTGGGAGTCCCTGTTCCCGAACACCGACCCGATTGGCAAGATCGTGCGCATCGGCGCAAACCAGTTCACGGTGATTGGTGTGCTCGGCAAGCGCCCGAGCCCGGGCGGGTTTTCGACGGGCGCGGACGACTTCGCCGTCATCCCGTTCAGTACGCATGAAAAATTCTTCGGCAAGGTGCTCAAGGGGTCGGCGAAGATTTCGGCGAACAGTTTCAATCCCGCGGTATTCCGTACCGCGATGATTGCCGTCGTCCCGCGCGAAGGCATGCGCGACGAGGCGATGCGGGAGGTGGAGGCGCTGATGCGCATCCGCCACAAGCTCAATCTCGAACAGGCGAATGATTTCGACCTGGCGACGCAGGACGCAATCCTCAAGGTGTGGGATCAGATCAGCCAGGCGACGTTCCTGGGGCTCGTCGTGATCTCGTCGATCGCCCTGATGGTCGGCGGCATCGGGGTGATGGCGATCATGATGATCTCGGTCACCGAGCGCACGCGGGAGATCGGCGTCCGCAAGGCGCTCGGCGCCCGCCGCCGCGAGATCCTGTGGCAGTTCCTCATCGAAGCCGCGTTCCTTACATCGGCCGGCGGGGTTTTGGGGATCTTCTTCGGCAGCAGCATCGGCCTGCTCGTCCACTGGCTGTCCGGATTCCCGGTCTCGCTCCCGTGGTGGTCGTTCGCGATCGGCATCGGCTTCTCCGCCACCATCGGCATCTTCTTCGGCCTCTTCCCCGCCATCAAGGCGTCGCGGCTGGATCCGATCGAAGCGCTGAGATACGAATAGGCGGCGACGCGAGCTGAGAGCTGGCTCTCTCTGACTCTAAGTCCCCAGTTCCCAGTTCCCAGTTCCCAGTCTCCAGTTCCCAGTCGCCGGTTTCCAGTCCAGCATCGACCTTGCACTGCTCGCGACGAGCCGAGGAGAACGCGATGCAGGACTATCGTAAGCTGTACGTATGGCAGAAAGCGCATGCTCTCGCCTTGGAGAGCTATGCGATTTCCGCCAACCTTACGGAACCAGGCGCATGGCCGTTGCGGGATCAACTGCTGCGCGCAGCGATCTCGATACCTTCCAACATCGCCGAGGGCGCGGGACGAAGTTCCAAACGGGATTTCCGCCGGTTTCTTTTCCACTCGTTGGGATCGTGCAACGAACTTGAGTATGATTTGCTTGTTGCCCGGGATCTCAGGTTCTTGCCCGGCGCGACGTATACCCGGCTCACGGGCGAAGTGGAGGAGGTGCGGCGCATGCTGACCTCCCTTGCGGAGCGCTTGACGACCTGACTCGACCGTAGGCGAGACTGGCGACTGGGAACTGGAGACTGCCAGATCGGCAATGCGGAGGGTGCTCCACCATGAAGATCTACGACGCTGCCAGCATCAGGAATGTCGCCCTCGTCGGGCATAGCGGCGCCGGCAAGACGCAGCTGCTCGCGGCGCTGCTCTTCGACGCCGGGGCGGTCCCCCGGTTCGGGCGCGTCGACGACGGCACTACCCCGACCGATTACGACGACGAGGAGATCGCCCGCAAGCATACGCTCGCCTGCAGCCTGGCCTGGGCCGAGTGGAACCGCCACAAGATCAATTTCATCGACACTCCCGGGATGTCGAACTTCCTGAGCGACGCCCGCGCCGCGCTGCGGGTGGCGGATGCGGCGCTGGTGGTCGTGGACGCGGTGCACGGCGCCGAGGTCTCGACCGAGAAGGTCTGGGCCGCGGCCGAAACGCAGCGCCTGCCCCGGCTGATCGTCCTCAATCGCCTCGACCGCGAGCGCGCCAGTCTCGACCGTTCGCTGGAGTCGCTGCGCGCGGCGTTCGGCCGCACCGTCGTCCCGATCCAACTACCCATCGGCGAGGACCGCGGCTTTCGCGGCGTCGTCGATCTGGTGGCGATGAAGTCGTGGACGTTCCCGGAAGACGGCAGCGGCAAGCCGACCCAGGGGGACATCCCCGGCGTCCTGCTCGAACCGGCGCAGACGGCGCGCGAAGCGCTGATCGAGATGGTCGCCGAGGCAGACGATGCGCTGATGGAGAGGTTCTTCGACGCCGGCACGCTGACCCAGGACGAGCTGCTCGGCGGCCTGAAGCGGGGCATCGCCGCGGCGCGCATCTTCCCGGTGCTCTGCGCCTCGGCGCTCGCCAACGCCGGGCTGCAGCCGCTGCTCGACGCCCTGGTGGCGTTCGTCCCCTCCCCGGCCGACCGGCCGCTGGTGGCGGCCGACGCGCGCGGCGACGCGGTGGTGGTGGCGCCCGCGGAGGGCACCCCGGGGGCGGCCTACATCTGGAAAACGGTCGCGGATCCGTTCGCCGGCCGCATCACGATGTTCCGGGTCATCCAGGGGGCGCTCAAG
>JAYTEJ010000498.1:0-5073 GCA_043735365.1 Acidobacteriota bacterium | reverse complement strand
GACGCCGCGACGCTGTTTCTCGATCGGCTCACCGGCATCACCGATCCGGAGCAGAAGCGCAAGATCATCGGCGGGCTGTTCATCGACGTCTTCGAGGCCGAGGCGCTGAAGCTCGGATCGTTCGACTTTCTCGGTCAGGGCACGCTCTATCCGGACGTCATCGAGAGCGTTTCGGTGATCGGCCCGTCGCACGTCATCAAGAGCCACCACAACGTCGGCGGGCTGCCGGAGCGGATGCGGTTCAAGCTGGTCGAGCCGCTGCGGCTGCTGTTCAAGGACGAGGCACGGCTGGTCGGCAAGGAGCTCGGGCTGGAGGACGAATTCGTGTGGCGGCAGCCGTTCCCGGGGCCGGGACTGGCGGTGCGCATCCTCGGCGAGGTGACCGCCTCGCGCCTCAACCTGGTGCGGCGCGCCGATCATATCGTCGGCGAAGAAGTGAAGCGCGCCGGTCTCTACCGCAGCCTGTGGCAGTCGTTCGCGGTGCTGCTGCCGATCCAGAGCGTCGGCGTCATGGGGGACGCGCGCACCTACGAGTACACGATTGCGATCCGCGCGGTGGAGAGCCGCGACGGCATGACCGCCGACTGGGCGCGGCTGCCGCACGAGCTGCTGGCGTCGATGTCGTCGCGGATCGTCAACGAGGTGAAGGGCATCAACCGGGTGGTCTACGACATCAGCTCGAAGCCGCCGTCCACGATAGAGTGGGAATAGCGCGAGGGCGGCGAGCGGGGGGGTGGGGCCCCGCGAGCAGTGAATAGCGCCTGCGGCTCGCACGAGCGGCCGGAGGGCAGCGGCGCCTTGCGCCGTCCGCGAGGGCTGGCGAGCGGGGGTGGGGCCCCGCGAGCATTAATAAATGTCTGACTTCGTCCATCTCCATCTGCACTCGGAATATTCGCTGCTCGACGGCGCCTGCCGCATCGAGGAGATGCTCGACCGCGCGGTGGAGCTGAAGATGCCGGCGGTGGCGATCACCGAGCACGGCAACATGTTCTCGTCGATCATCTTTCACGACCAGGCGCGCAAGCGCGGCATCAACCCGGTGCTCGGCTGCGAGGTCTACGTCGCCCCCGGCGACCGCCGCACCAAGAGCGGCACTCCCGGGGAGACGGCCAATCACCTGGTGCTGCTGGCGGAGACGCGCGAGGGCTACCACAACCTGATCAAGCTGGTCTCGGCGGGCTACACCGAGGGCTTTTACTACAAGCCGCGCATCGACAAGGAGCTGCTGGCGCAGCACTCGAAGGGGCTGATCGGCCTCAGCAGCTGCCTCAAGGGGGAGGTGGCGACCGGGATCCGCACCGAGCAGCAGCACAAGGCGGTGGCCGCGGCCGGGGCGTTCCGCGACATCCTCGGCCCCGAGAACTTCTTCCTCGAGATGCAGTACCAGGGCATCGACGACCAGCGGGTGGTCAACGTCGGGCTGCAGCCGATCGCGCGCGATCTCGGCCTCCGGCTGGTCGCCACCAACGACGTCCACTACCTGCAGAACTCCGACTACAAGCCGCACGACGTGCTGCTGTGCATCGGCACCGGCAAGTCGGTGCACGATACCGAGCGCCTCCGCTACCACGGCGATCAGTTCTATCTCAAGACCGCCGAGGAGATGGCGCAGGTCTTCAGCGATTTTCCGGAGGCGCTCGAGAACACCGTCCGCATCGCCGAGCGCTGCCAGGTCGATCTCTCGGGCACGGTCAATCACCTGCCCAACTTCGACGTCCCCGACGGCTTCACCCTCGACGGCTATTTCGAGCACATCGTCCGGGAGGGCTTCGCCCGGCGGCTGCCGCGGCTGCAGGATCTGGCGCTACGCGGCCTCCTCAAGCACACCGTTGACGAGTACGAGCGGCGGCTGACCTACGAAATCGACATGATCAAGCAGATGAAGTACCCCGGGTACTTCCTGATCACGTGGGATTTCATCCGCCATGCGCGCGAGCAGGGGATTCCGGTCGGCCCCGGGCGTGGCTCGGCCGCCGGCAGCTTCGTCGCCTACTGCCTGTGGATCACCGACGTCGATCCGATCGCCTACGACCTGATCTTCGAGCGCTTCCTCAACCCCGAGCGGGTGTCACTGCCCGACATCGACATCGACTTCTGCGAGCGCCGTCGCAGCGAGGTCATCGACTACGTCACCACCAAGTACGGCCGCGCCAACGTCGCCCAGATCATCACCTTTGGGACGATGAAGGCGCGGGCGGTGGTGCGCGACGTGGCGCGAGTGATGGACATTCCCTACGCCGACGCCGACCGCGTCGCCAAGGCGATCCCCCCGGCGCTCGACATGACGCTCGAGAAGGCCCTGATCGAAAGCCCGGTGCTCAAGGACCTCGAGCAGAAGGACGAGCGCATCCGCGAGCTGATTGCCGTCGCCCGCCGGCTCGAGGGCATGACCCGCCATGCCTCCGTCCACGCCGCCGGCGTGGTCATCGCGCCGCGGCCGCTGACCGAGTTCGTGCCGCTCTACAAGAGCCAGAAGGACGAAATCGTCACCCAGTGGGCGATGAAGGAGGTCGAGCGCGTCGGCCTCCTCAAGATGGACTTCCTCGGGCTGAGCACGCTGACGCTGATCCGCGACGCCCTCGACGAGATCAAGCGCACCGAAGGGATCACCCTCGACATCGACGCCATCCCGCTCGACGACGCCAGGACCTATCAGCTGTTCTGTGACGGCCAGACCTACGGCGTCTTCCAGTTCGAGAGCTCGGGGATGCGCGAGCTGCTGCGCAAGGCCAGGCCGGAGCGGCTCGACGACCTGATCGCGCTCAACGCGCTCTACCGCCCCGGGCCGCTCAAGAGCGGGATGGTCGACGACTACATCTCGCGCAAGCAGGGCAAGACCGAGGTCAAGTACGAGCTGCCGCAGCTGGCGCCGATCCTGGGCGACACCTACGGCGTCATCGCCTACCAGGAACAGGTGATGCGGATTGCCGCGGTGCTGGCCGGCTTCTCGATGGGCCAGTCCGACATGCTGCGCAAGGCCATGGGGAAAAAGGACCCCAAGGTCATGGCCAAGCAGCGCGAGGCCTTCATGGCCGGCTCCGCGAAGAACGGCGTCAACGAGAAGAAGGCCCGCAAGATCTTCGACCTGATGGAGTTCTTCGCCGGCTACGGCTTCAACAAGTCGCATTCGACGACCTACGCCTGGGTCGCCTACCAGACCGGCTATCTCAAGGCCAACTATCCCGCCCACTTCATGGCGGCGCTGCTGACCATCGAGGCGGCCAACACCGACAAGCTGGCGATGTACCTCGGCGAGTGCCGCGAGCTCGGCGTCGGCATCCTGCCGCCCGACATCAACGACAGCCAGCTGGCGTTCACGGTCGTCGACGGCGCGGTCCGCTTCGGCCTCTGCGCGGTGAAGAACGTCGGCGAGGGAGCGGTCCTGTCGATGCTGGCGGCGCGCCAGACGCTCGGCCGCGTCGACTCGCTCTACGCGCTCTGCGAGCAGTCCGACCTGCGGCTGGTCAACAAGCGCGTGCTCGAGAGCCTGGTCAAGGCCGGCGCCCTCGACTCGCTGCTGCCCGACAGCGCCACGGTGGCCTCCCGGCGCGCCCGGCTGTTCGCGGCGGTGGACCGGGCCATCGAGCACGGCGGGCGCCACCAGCGGGATCGCGACAAGGGGCAGTCGCAGCTGTTCGGCGGCAGCGGCGGCGACGAGCCCGAGGCCCATGCCGCGGCGCTGCCGGACGCGGCCGCCTGGACCGAGATGCAGCAGCTCGCCGGCGAGAAGGAATCGCTCGGCCTCTACATGAGCGGCCATCCGCTCGACCGCTTCGCCGACGACCTCAAGCTGTTCGGCGCCCGCCGGCTCGCCGAGCTGACCACCTCCGAGGCCGACGTCTGGCTGGGCGGCATCGTCTCGGCGCTGCGGCCGCTGAAGACCAAGAAGGGGGATCGCATGGCGGTCTTCATGCTGGACGACGTCGCCGGCAACCTCGAGGTGGTGGTCTTTCCGGAAACCTTCGCCAGGCACGGCGCGCTGATCGAGGCGGACGCGATGCTGCTGGTCCGCGGCAAGCTGGAAAAAGACGAGGAGTCGGCGCGCATTGTCGCCACCGAGCTGATGCCGATCGCACAGCTCAAGGAAAAGACGACGCGGGAGGTGGCGATTCACCTCGCGGTGCCGCCGCATGGCCGGCCGACGTTCGAGGCGCTGGCCGAGCTGTTCGCCCGCCATCGCGGCGATCGCCGCGTCTCGCTGGAGCTCGATGTCAGCGGCCGGCCGCGGCCGCTGCGGGTACGCGCCGACGTCGCCCAACGGGTGCGGCCGTCCGAGAAGCTGGTCGCGGAGCTCGAACGGCTCTGCGGCGCGGGAACGGTGGAGCTGCGGTGACCAATTCATATGCCAGCTGACATCCTCGAATTCGAAGAACCGGTCGGCGTGCTGCTGAAGGAGATCGAGGCGATCAGCCTGATGCCGCGCACGCCGGAGCGGGAGCGGTCGATCGCGACGCTGCGCAAGCGGGCCGACGAGCTGCGCATCGAGATCTACGCGACGCTGACGCCCTGGCAGCGGGTGCTGGTCGCCAGGCACCCGGCCCGGCCGAACACCCTCGACTACGTGCAGCGGCTGTTCACCGGCTGGGACGAGCTCCACGGCGACCGGCGCTTCGCCGACGATCACGCCATCGTCTGCGGCCTCGCCGACTATCGCGGCGAGCCGGTGGTGATCATCGGCCATCAGAAGGGTACCGACACCAAGCAGAAGATCTACCGGAACTTCGGCTACGCGCGGCCCGAAGGCTATCGCAAGGCGCTGCGGGTGATGCAGCTGGCGCAGAAGTTCGCCCGCCCGATCATCGTCTTCATCGACACCCCGGCCGCCTATCCCGGAGTCGAGTCGGAGGAGCGCGGCGTCGCCGAGGCGATTGCCGTCAATCTGCGGGAGATGATGATGCTCGGGGTGCCGATCATCGTCATCGTCTGCGGCGAGGGGGGCAGCGGCGGCGCCCTCGGCATTGCCATCGGCGACCGGGTGCTGATGCAGGAGTTCTCCGTCTACAGCGTCATTCCGCCGGAGGGCTGCGCGGCGATTCTCTGGCGCGATCCCAACCGCAAGGTCGAGGCGGCGGC
>JAYTEJ010000497.1:0-2672 GCA_043735365.1 Acidobacteriota bacterium | reverse complement strand
GGGAACAGGATCCCCAGCGCGACCGCTGGTTGCGGATGCTGATGGCCGCGACCTGCAGACCGTGGAGCGCCGCCAGTTCCTCGAGCCTGCCTCCCAGCTCGACCCGGGCCAGCCGGCGCAGATCCGCTTCGATCGCCGGCCGCAGGTCGGCCACACCGCCGGGCAGCCACACCGTTCTCTCGCCGTAGCGGACAATCGGGCGGCCGGCAGCCTCCGACAGGACGATCGGCACCGCCTCGCCGCGCAGCCAGATCGTCCCGCCCGGCACCCACCGCGACGCGTCCGCGGCAGCGATCCGAGCGCGTTCCTTGCGGATCCATTCGGCATGCTTGCGGACGAATCTCGCCGCCTCGCGGCGCGACCCCCCTCGCGGGATCGTCACTCGCAGGATTCCGCCCGGGCGGACGCGGAGAATGTAGCGGCGCGCCCGGCGCATGCGCACGAACTCGACCGCCTCATCCTCCGAAGCATCAATCGGCGGCGCCTCGACGCGCCCGGCCTCGCGCGGCGGACCGGTCGTCGCGCCCCTGGCCCCAGCGCCGGAAAACGGCTGACCGATGCCGGTCCTTCCCGGCCTGACGCCGGCGACCGACGGTTCGATCGTCGCGTCCTTCGGATCCAGACCCGCAAACAGGTTCAGCTGCAGCCCCGTCATCCTCACCAGCGCAGCAGCGGCCGGCCGTGCGACGCCGAGCCGGGCCACGGCACCGACACCGCGATCGCCAGCAGCGCCAGCCCGAAGAAAATCGTCACCGTCCGGTGCCGGCTCCGCTCGTCGCCGCGCCGGGCGCGGGCGCGGCCGACATGCGCCAGCGCGATACCGATAGTCATCCCGAAGGCGTGCTCGACCGCCCAGTAGCGGAGCGTCGGGTCCGTCATCGCCCCGCCGAAGTCGTGCATCGCCGCCGCGGTGTACGGACTGAGGAGGAAATACAGCAGCAGCCCGATCAGCATCTGCAGATCCAGCGCCGTCACGAACCAGAAGCCGGCGCGGTCGTCCGCCCGGGTCCACGCCCCGCCACCGAAGGTGCTGCGCCCCCAAGCCACCAGTCCCGCGATCAGGACGACCCATCGAAGCCACGAGTGGACCACGAGCACTGCTGCATACATGCTGTTCACCGCTCCAGAATCGCCGCGACCTCCGCCAGGGTCGTCCGGCCGCCATCGTCTTCATACCACTTCGCCAGCTGCTCGTGCAGCGGCTTCTGCATGGTCGTCTTCTGCGCGTCGAGAAACCAGCGCTGCGCCTCGGTCGGGCGCTCGACCCAGGCGCCCATCAAGCGGCCGTCTTCACCGAGCACGATCACCGTTGGTGTCGCGCCGCGGCCGTCGGGCGTCTGGTTGGCCTCCATCGCGGCGGCGCCGGCGGCGGTGCCGACGATGTGGATGGTGAGGCGGGAGGGAGCGGCGTCAACCAGCCTGGCGATGTAAGGGATGCTGTTGACCGAGTCGGAACACCAGTCCTCCGCCACCACCAGGATGTGGCGGCGCTCCGGCAGCGCCCGGATGCGCGTAACCAGATCGACGGGGACGACGGCGTCACGATAGCGGCGGCGCCATTCCTCCCGCCGCGCGCGGGCCTTCTCGAGAAACGCCTGGAAATCGACGCCCTGCGCGTAAATGCGCTGGTAGTCGGGGGCGGCGGCGAGCCCGGCGGCCGCGGGAGCGCGCAGCAGGGCGACGGCCGCCAGACCGAGCAGCAGCCCGGCGCGCCGGCGGCACCCGGGTCGGCCGACGGAGATGTGGCCCGGCATGGCCAGATCTTAAGCGCAGTCGCTGGGGAATTGACAGCCCCGCCAGTGCCGGGTGATATCCTCGAGACACTGCATGACCGGACTCATCGTTTTCGATCTCGACGGCACGCTCGTCGACTCCCATCTCGACATCGCCAACGCGGCCAACGCGCTGGTCGAAGAGCGTGGAGGCGCGCGCCTGTCTGAGGACGCGATCGTGGCCATGGTCGGCGAGGGAGCGGCGCTGCTGGTGCGGCGGGCGCTGGAGGCGGCGGGCCTCGATCCGGCAACGCCCGGAGCGCTCGATCGCTTCCTGTCGCTCTACGAGGATCGGCTCCTCGATCACACCGCCGTCTACCCTGGAACGATCGAGATGCTCGACCGCCTCGCGGCCCTGGCGCCGCTCTCGGTTCTGACCAACAAGCCGCAGCGCCCCACCGAGGCGATCCTCGAGGGGCTGGGGCTGCGCGTCCGTTTCCGCGAAGTGATCGGCGGAGACACCCCCTTCGGACGGAAGCCCGACCCTGCCGGCCTGCTCCATCTCGCCGCGGCTGCCGGCGTCCCGCCGGCGCAGGTGCTGATGGTCGGCGACTCGCCGATCGATCTCCAGACCGCGCGCGCCGCGGGAACGCGCGTCTGTCTGGTCCGCTACGGTTTTGGCTTCCGCTTCGGCGCGGACGACTTCCGCGGCGACGAACGCTTCGCCAACGCGCCGGATGACATCGCCGCCGCGCTGGGCTGATCGCGGCCCGGCAAGCCGAAGACCGAAGCCGAGTGGCTGCCCGAGGCACCGGAGGACCGAGGCTAGCGCTCGTACGATTCGCGGCGCGCCGAGGGCGACTGGCGGATCAGGAAGCGCTCCGGGTCCGCCCAGAATGCCTCCCGCAGCCCGGACAGCGACCGCGCTCCCCCGTAACTGATCGACGAACAGACGTGCCT
>JAYTEJ010000496.1:0-1530 GCA_043735365.1 Acidobacteriota bacterium | reverse complement strand
TAGCGCTCGGCGGTATCGCCGACGTGGCTCAAGTGCAGATGGCCGGCAAGAAAAAGATCGGCGCGTGCCGCCGCCAGCTTCCGCATCGCTTTCGCGGCGCCGCCGATCAGGCGCTTCTCGTGCACGCCCTCGGGCAGGTCGAACGGATGGTGCGTGACGATGACGCGCAGCAGGGCCGGAGGGGCGGTGGCGAGGACGGCGACGACGTCCTCGACCTGGCGGGCGTTGATCCGTCCTTCGCCGATGGTCAGCGACCTGGCGGTGTTGACGCCGACGACGATCATCTCCCCGTCGCGGTACACGGGTGAGAGATCCGAGGTGATGGCCGCCTTGTAGCGGGCCAGCGGCGTCACGAAACGGGTGAACAGGTTGTAGAGGGGAACGTCGTGGTTGCCCGGGAGCACGAGGCGGGGAAAGGGCAGCGCCTCGAGGAAGCGCCGCGCATCCGCGAATTCTCGGCGGCGGGCGCGTTGCGTCAGGTCGCCGGAGACCGCCACCAGGTCGGGTGCGAGCTCGTGAATCGCCGAGAGCAGCGGCTCGACCAGCGCAGGATGCAGGCGGCCGAAGTGGATGTCCGAGAGATGGACGATGCGGCGCATGGCTCAGGCTCCGGGAGCCGCGGGCGCCGGGACAATCGTCCGGAGCACGCGGGGACGGATACGGTAGCGGAGCGGCGGGCGCATGATGACGATCTCGCCGTCGCACGCCACACTGACCCGCGAACGCCGCAGCTCCACGACCACTTCCCGGGCCGTGTAGCTGTCGACGCCGGCATCGGTCTTGAGCCGGCCGACGAGGGCGCGGAACGGCAGCGCGAGAATCTCGAACCGGCCGCAGTCCGGCGCGACCAGCACTGACAGATGGCCGGCATCGAGCGTGCGGCGCGCGCCAAGGCGCAGCCCTTCGAGCACGTAGTCGTTGTTGCCGATGAAGATGAACGGCGTCCGTACCGCGTGGGGAGCGTCGTCGACGAGCAGCCGTCCGGACAGCGTGCGGTATTGCTGCCAGGTGCGGAGCATGGCCAGGCCGAAGGCGGCGCGTTTCTCCATGCCGCGTTTGCGTTCCGTTTCGCGCTCCCAGACCATGCGCGGGTAGATGCCGATGCTCGAGTTGTTGATGAACAGCCGGCCGTTGACCTCACCAGCGTCAAGGCGCCGGACGCGACCGGCCACGATCACCTGAACGGCCGCCGCCATGTCCGTCGGCATGCCGATGTCCTTGGCGAAATGATTCAGGGTGCCGGTCGGCAGGACGCCAAAAGTCGCGTTCGCGGCGACCGCGGCGGTCGCGACCGCGCTGACCGTGCCGTCGCCGCCGGCCGCCACCACCAGGTCTCCCCTGGCGACGGCCTGGCGGGCCCGGGCGGGCAGGTCGGCGCCGTGGGCCACCCGTTCCAGCCGGACACGCGCCCCCGCTGACGCGAACAGGGCCTCGATTTCACTGCCAGCATCGCCGCCGGCGTCGAGGCCGGACCCCTGGTTGACAATCACGCTGATGCCGGAGGAAGCGTTTACCACTTCCCGGTCCGCC
>JAYTEJ010000495.1:0-5210 GCA_043735365.1 Acidobacteriota bacterium | reverse complement strand
ACGGGCGCGACGACGAACTGCAGGCCGACCGCCTTGGTGTGCGCTATGCGGCGGCGGCCGACTGGGATCCGGCCGGCGTCGCCGGGATGCTGACGACGCTCGAGCGGCTGGACCAGGCGGCGGGCAGCCGCAAGGGCGTCCCCAACTGGCTCTCGACCCACCCGGCGCCAGAGGATCGCGTCCAGAAGATCGAGCCGGTGATCCAGCAGGCGCGGGCGGCGATGGGCGTGGCCCCTGCTGCCGCGGACCGTGCCGATTTCCTGCGCCGCATCGATGGCATCGTCTACGGCGACAGTCCGAGCGAAGGGATTGTCAAGGGCAACGAGTTCCTGCATCCCGATCTGCGGCTGGCGGTGACCTTTCCCAAAGGCTGGGAGGTTCAGAACTCGCAGTCCCAGGTTGTCGCCAAGGCGGCCGAGCAGGAGCAGTACATGATCCTGCAGCTCGTCCCCGATCCTCGCGGATCGGTCGAGCAGATTGCGCGTCAGGGCATGGACAATGCCGGGTTCCGTCAGGTCAACGGCAGAGCGACGGAGATCAACGGCGCAGAGGCGTATGTCGGCACCTATCAGGGAAGTCTGCAGGGGCTCGGCGACGTCGTGGTGACGGCGGCGCACCTGGTCCACGAGCGGAACGTCTACGTGCTGGCGGGGCTGGCGCCGCGGAACGACATTGCCGGCGTGCAGGCGGCGTTCGAGTCGAGCATCGGTTCGTTCCGAAGCCTGTCCCGCGCCGAAGCCGCCCGCATCAAGCCGAACCGGATCGACCTGTATCTGGTGCGTGAGGGGGACACTTGGCAGTCCGTCGCCGAACGCACCGGACAGGACACGATCTCGGGATCGACGCTGGCGATCATGAACGGACGGAGCCCCGGCGAGCCGCCGACGCCGGGGGACCGCATCAAGGTGGTGGTGACCGAGTCGTAGTCAGGGCCGCAGGAGGCGCGTCAGCTTCAGCGTCAGGCCGCGGTTGGTGAACACGGGGAAGCCCTGCCCGTAGGTGTCGCGGCCGTCGCTGTACACCAGGAACAACTCGCTGCCGGGATGGTACTCCCAGCGAAATCTGACGTTGGTCGTCAGCAGGCTGCTGGTCGAGTTGTACTGGATGAAGGCGGCGGTGAGCATCCGCGGCGTGAACGAGAGGCTGGCGCGGACGCTGGCGAGCGTGGCGGTGAAACGGCTGGCGGGCAGCTCGACGCGGTTGAACGAGAGGCCCGGCTCGAGCGAGAGCTGGCGGGTAATCTCGGCGCGCCCGCGATAGCCGAAGTCGGTGCGGGTGCCGCCGTAGAAGCCGCCGCGCGCGGTCGAGAGCTCCCCGGAGACGCGACGCTGCGTGCCGAGCATGTAGGCGGCGCGCACGGTCGGCGCCTGGTAGGCGCCGGGCGCGACGGTCGCCGAAGCGAGCGGAAACTCAGTCGAGATCAGCTCGAAATCGTGAAAATATCCGACGCTCCAGCTGTCGCCGCTCTGCATGTCGGTACGCAGGACGGCGCGGGCCTGCCGGCTCTCGTGCCGCCCGGCGCCGTTGGCGAGATAGTCGACGCCCGCCTCGTAGTTGACCTTGCGGACGCCGCGCCAGTTCGCCGGGCGGCGGCTGACCCGGATCTGCGCGATCTCCTCGCCGAAGCCGGCCCGGCGCAGAAAGCCGGACTCGGGGTTGAAACCCGCACTCACCATCAGGCGCTCGGCCTGAAAGCCGAACAGGTCGGCGTCGTAGTCCACCCGGGCGCGATAGCTGCGGCCGCCCCGCCCTGCCGTGTCGGAGCCGGCGTAGTAGCCGACGAGATTGAGGTTCTTGAAGAAGGAGAAGTTGGCGTCCAGGCCGAACACGCCGTTGTCGCCGGCAGCGCCGCTCACCGTCGTCGGCGAGCGGCGCGTGCCGATCGCGCCGATGTAGCTGCGCCGGAGGATGTCCCGTTTGACTCGCACGACTGAAAAGTTGGTGGAGGGCTGCCCGTCGAGCGGCGCATCGCCGGTCTGGATGTCGAGCAGGCCGAGCGTGTAGCGCCCGGCCTTGCCGGTCAGGCGGGCCCCAGCTTCGATCGGTACCGCGCCCGTGCCGCTCAGGCCGATTCTCCGGCTGAAAAAGAGGACCGGAGTGTTGAGCGGAACCGCCGTGACCGACGTCAGGGTGCCGGTTGGAGGCGTGGTGCTGGCTCCGCCGAACGCGAAGGTGCCCTGCCCCTCCAGGAAGAACTCCCGCTTCTCCGGGAACAGCAGGTTGAAGCGCGTCAGGTTGACCTGCTGATCGTCGTCTTCGACCTGCGCGAAATCGGTGCGGTACGTGACGTCGGCGGTCAGGTTCGGCGTGACGCCGTATTTGAGGTCGAATCCGGCGTTGCGATCGACGTGGTTCCTGAACGCTGGGTCACTGGCGCGATCCGCCTTGAGATTGCCGACCACGTAGGGCTTGATGTCGAGGTTGAGCGCCGGCGGCGGCGTCTCGAGCCCCTCGAGGATTGCCGCCTGCGAAATGCGGAGGATCCCGCGCGCCCCGGACAGCCGCGGCACCGGGCTCAGATACGAGAGCTCGTTCTTCCACCGGACGTTGCGGCGGATGTTGATGCCCCAGACCTGCGGACCGCTGCCGCGATAGCGGAGCGACCGGAACGGGATCGCCAACTCCACCGTCCATCCCTCGGCATCCCGCCGGCTGCGCTCGGTCCAGGTGGCGTTCCAGTCGCGGTTGACGTCCCGCTCGTCGGTGATCTGGGTGTCGAGCATGCCGCCGATGGCGTTGATCAGAAATTCGTAGGCGTTGCGCCCGTCGTGGAAAGTGTCCAGCACGATGCTGATGTTGTCGTTCTGCGAGACGTTCCGGCCGTCGCGGCGCATGTCGTTGGCGACGATGCGCGACGGCTGGCTGTCACGGGCGCGTGCCGCAATGTAGATCGCGCGGTCGTCGAACGTAATCCAGACCAGCGTCGCCTCGGTGGCCAACTGGCCCTCGTCGGGGTCCTGCTGGATGAAGCCGGTAATCGGCGCCAGGCTCCGGTAGATGGGCTCGTCGAGCAGGCCGTCCACGTTCGGGGGTGTTGTCACACGAACCGCCCGCACCGTGATGCGGCCCGGCCCGTTCACGCCGCTGCCTGCCGGAGAAGCCGGCGGAGCCTGCGCCGATGCCGGCGCGGCGGTGAGGAGCAACGCCGCCGCCAGACACGAGAGGGTGGTGCGAGCGCAGTCGCGGATATTCATACGGAAGAGGCCCCGTCGTTCTCAGGGCCTGTTCGCCCGGATCGGGAAAAGGTGATGTCGCTACTTGGCGGCCGGCCTGGGAAGCGGCACGCCGGGCACCTTCTTCCCCAGCTCGAAGTCGGACGGCCGCAGCCCCTTGCGGAAACCGTCGAAGCCGTAGAACGACGGCTCGTAGGCGTCGACGTAGCGGACGTCGGCGCGCGCCGGCACCTCCAGCCCCACGCCCCAGTAAACGCCGTTGACGATCAGGCGGCGCAGATCTTCGTTCTGGAGGTCGGTCGCCGCCCCCAGGGTGGTCGCCAGGACGCGGTTGGTCGTCCCGGCGTCGTTCCGGACCTGCCGGGTCCAGACCACCGGCATCGCCGGATCGTTGACGTCCTGCTCCTGCTTGTCGGTCGAGCGGGGCTTCCGGTAGCTTGCCGGCGGCGCGTCCGCCGTCATGCCGTTCAGGACGATGCCGCGGACGAGGATCGTGGCGTCGGCTGGCGGGTAGGCCTCGTAGACGTCGGTGTCGCCAAAGAGATGCTCGACGCCGTGCAGCAGCGGGTTGTTGCGCTGCGAGGGCTCGATGGCGCCGCGAGTTGCCTCGGACTTGTGTTTGCCCCAGTGCGTGAGCCAGGTTTCGCCGACAACGCGCTTGCCGAACCCGCTGCCGTCGCTGTTGTAGTTCCATGCTTCCCACGGGCTGCCCTTGGGGAAGCCGGCGAAGGCGTGGGTGCTGGTGCGAAGCGCGATGATCGGCTTGCCCGACTTCAGGTAGCGGTCCAAGCGCGCCATGGCCGCGTCGGGCCAGTGGCGGAAGCGCAGCAGCATGATCACCGCGTCCGCGGAATCGAGCGCCGCGGCGTCCGGGAGCGAGACGCCGTTTTTCGGATCGATGGTGCCATCCGGCGCCACCGGGAAAAGCACCGTGCAGGCGAACCCGTGCCGCTGGCTGAGGATCTTCGCCAGCATCGGCAGCCCCTCTTCGCTCCGGTATTCTTCGTCGCCGGCCAGCAGTACGACGCGGCGTCCCTGTCCGGGACCGGGCTGCGCGGGATACGTGACGCTCGCCTGCTGCGCCTGGACGGACGCCGTCGTCAGCAGTCCGGACAGCAGTACGATCGAGAGCGGAATTCTCATAGGTCAGGCTCCAGAAGCGGCGGCCGGCGCGCGATTGCGGCCGGCCTGCCGGGCGTGCAGCGGCACGATAGCACGGGCCGGGCGCACGCGTCAGCCGTCGTCCGGCGTCAGCCCTCGTCTGGCGGCAGCGCTCGTCTGGCGTCAGCGCTCGTTTGGCTTCAGCGATTTGATGAGCGGGTCCGGATAGGCGCGGTCGGCGCGGGATTGGAGCTCGGCCTCGTGGCGGCGCATCCACCAGATGCCGACTGCGCAGGCCACCACGGCGGCGGCGCCGCCGGCGATCGCCATCGACCCGCGGAGGCGCTCGAGCCGTTCGCCCAGGAAATACCCGCCGAGCCCGAATGCCGCCGCCCAGACGATGCCGCCGGTGGCGTTGTAGGCGAGGAAGCGCCACCACGACAGCCGGTTGATGCCGGCGAAGAGCGCCGCCAGCGCGCGCAGCACGGCAACGAAGCGGCCGAAGAAGACGACCCCCCCGCCGTACCGGTCAAAGATGAAGCGCCCGAGCCTGATGCGCGCGTCGTCGATGCGCACGAAGCGCCCGTAGCGCACCACCAGCGCATAGCCGATGCGCCGGCCGATCCAGTAGCCGGCGTTGTCGCCGGCGATGGCGCCGGCGGCGGCCGCAGCGATCACCAGGGGAATGCTGAGCCTGTGGGTGGTTCCGGCGAAGATGGCGGCGGTGACGAGCGCGGTCTCGCCGGGAGCGGGAACTCCCATGCTTTCGAGTGCGACCACGGCACCGACCACCCAGTAACCGTGGGTCGCGACCAGGTTGCCGATCTCGCCCGCCATGCTTCCACTCTATCCCAGGGGGACGCGCATCCCGACGCGACGTGGTCGAGCTGTCGGGAGGATCGGCGAGGCGCCGATCGGGTGCAGCGACCGGATCAC
>JAYTEJ010000494.1:0-4461 GCA_043735365.1 Acidobacteriota bacterium | reverse complement strand
AGCATTTTTCAGAAGACAGCCTGAACTGGGAACTGTTCCACGTGGAACAGTCCCGGTTGACGTTCGATACTGGTGCGTCTATTCTCGGGTCTCCTTATTGTGAGTGTGGGCTGTATTGGTCGAATAACCTAAATGACTGCGCGCATCAGAGCCGTCGCCAATCAGAAAGGCGGCGTCGGCAAGACCACCACCGCCATCAACCTGGCGGCCTCGCTCGCCCTCGCCGACCAGCGCGTGCTGCTCGTCGACATGGACCCCCAGGCCAACCTGACCAGCGGCGTCGGCCTCAAGGGGCACCAGGCGCCGGCCGGCACCATCTATCACGCCCTCACCGGCGAGGTCCCCGATCCCTCCGCGTTCGTGCTGCCGACGAGCATCGCCGGCCTCTCGCTCATCCCCGCCGACCGCGATCTCACCGGCGCGGAGATCGACCTGGTGCCGATGCCGGCGCGCGAGCGGCGTCTCCGCGGCGTCCTCGATCGCCTCCGCCCCGACTTCGACTACATCTTCATCGACACGCCGCCGTCGCTCGGCTTGCTCACCCTCAACGCCCTGGTGGCCGCCGACGCCGTCCTCATCCCGCTCAACTGCGAGTACTTCGCGCTCGAAGGGCTTGCCGACCTCGTGGCGACGCTCCGCCGCGTCCGCGCCGCCTTCAACCCGACGCTCGACATCGCCGGCGTGCTGATGACGATGTACGACGAGCGGACCAATCTCGGACAGCAGGTGGCCCGCGACATCCGTGCCTTCTTCGAGGAACGCGTCTACACCGTCGTCATTCCCCGCAACATCCGGCTTGGCGAAGCGCCCAGCCACGGCATCCCCGCCATCGTCTACGACGTCAAATCGCGGGGCGCCGAGGCCTATCTGGCGCTGGCGCGCGAGGTCCTGGCGCGCGACGGCGCGCCGATGACGTCAGACACGGAGCACCACCATGGTTGAAAAAAGACCCGCCCTCGGACGCGGCCTGTCCGCGCTGATCCCCGACACGCCGCGGGAAAGCGCCGCGGTCCCCGACCGTGGGCTGGACGTCGATATCGATCGGCTGCGGCCGAACCGGGTCCAGCCTCGCACCACGATGGACGAGGCGAAGATCGAGGAGCTGGCGCGGTCGATCCGCGCCAACGGCGTCATCCAGCCGATCGTCGTCCGGCGGATGGACGCTGACGGCTACGAGATCATCGCGGGGGAGCGCCGCTGGCGCGCCTCGCAGCGTGCCGGGCTGCTGAAGGTGCCGGTGGTCGTGCGCGACGTGCCCGACGAGCGGCTGCTGGCGGTCGCGCTGATCGAGAACATCCAGCGCGAGGACCTCAATCCAATCGAGGAGGCGCTCGCCTATCGCCGGCTCGTGGACCAGTATCAACTGACCCAGGAGCAGATCGCCGAGGCAGTCGGCAAGGAACGCTCGTCGGTCGCCAATTTCCTGCGGCTGCTGCGGCTGCCGCAGGAGGTCCGCGCCAGCGTCAGCTCCGGCGCCCTCTCGATGGGGCACGCGCGCGCGCTGCTGGCGTTGCCCGACGAAGCCTCGCAGCTGCGGGCCGGCCGCGATGTCGTGGCCAGGAAGCTCTCGGTCCGCGAAACCGAGGCACTGGTGAAGAAGGCGGCGCAGCCGGCGGCGGCACCGGCCGCGGCCGAGAAGGACGTGCACACCAGGGCCGCCGAGGAGCGCCTGCGCTTCGCCCTCGGCACCCGCGTCAACATCTCGCGGCGGCGCAAGGGAGGGACCATCGAGATCGAGTTCATCTCGGAGGATGAACTGAACCGGCTGTTCGAGTTCCTGACAGAGACACGATGAAGCGACTGACCGACTATTCCGCCTGCGCCGGTTGAGCGAGCAAGCTCGCCGCTGGTGAGCTCGCCCAGGTGCTGGGCGATTTGCCCGTGAGCCGCGACGACCGGGTCCTGATTGACTATCGGACCTCGGACGATGCCGGTGTGTACAGGCTGGATGCGGGACGGGCGCTGGTCCAGACCGTCGACTTCTTCACCCCGATTGTCGACGACCCGTTCGTCTACGGCCAGATTGCCGCCGCCAATGCGCTGAGCGACGTCTACGCCATGGGGGCGCGGCCGCTGACGGCGCTGGCGATCGCGGCGTTCCCGAAGGAGCTGGACCACGGCATCCTCAAGCAGATTTTCGCCGGCGGCCTCGACAAGCTGCGCGAAGCGGGAGTGGCGCTGCTCGGCGGACATACCGTGCAGGACACGGAAGTGAAGTTCGGCTACGCGGTGACCGGCGAGGTTGACCCCGCCCGCGTCCTGGCCAACGGCGGCGCCCGGGCCGGCGATGCGCTGGTGTTGACCAAGGCGCTCGGGACCGGGATTATCGCCACGGCGCTGAAGTTCAGCCGCGCCCCGCAGCTGGCGATCGAGGCGGCGGTGCGGTCGATGACCACGCTGAACCGGCAGGCGGCGGCGGTGCTGAGCGGCGAAGGGGCGGCGGTGCATGGCTGCACGGATGTGACCGGGTTCGGGCTGCTCGGCCATGCGGCCGAGATGGCGGCGGCGAGTGGGTGCGGGCTCGAGATCGACGCGGCCCGCGTGCCGCTGCTCGAGGGGGCGCGGGCGCTGGTGCGGGGCAACATCCCGGGCGGCGGCAAGAGCAACCGCGACTACTTTGGCGGGGGCGTCAGCGTGGCGGCCGGGCTCGAGACCGAGCTCGTCGACCTGCTTTACGATCCGCAGACCTCGGGCGGCCTCCTGGCGGCGGTCGAGGCGTCGCGGGCACCGGCCGTGGTGGCGGCGCTGGCGGCGGCCGGCGTTCCGGCGGCGCTAATTGGCCGCTGCGTCGAGGCCCGGACGCCGGGCATCCGGCTGATCTGAAGGATCGCGCGTCCGGGCCGCCTGCGTTGCGCTTCCGGGACCCCGGATGGTATAAATGAATGTTTGTTCCGCCGCGTAAAAGCGCGACGGGAGGGCGTCTTGTCTTCGGAGGTAGTGTGCTCCCGGATTTGTCGGTCCTCTGGGTCATCTTTTTCGTCCTGCTGCTGACCGTCCTGCTGGACCGGCTGTTGTTCAAGCCTGTACTCCGGGTAATGGCCGCGCGGGAACAGGCGATCCGGTCGGCCCGCGATCTGGCGGAGCGCTCCGCGACGGAAGCGAGGCAGGCCTCCGACGAGTTCGAGCGCCGCACCGCCGAGGCCCGCAGCGACTTGTACCGTCAGATGGACGAAATGCGCCGCGCCGCGATGGCCGAGCGCGCCGAGTTCATGGCCAGCACCCGCGCCGAAGCCGAAGCTCAGATTGCCGCGGCCTCTGCCCGGCTCGCCGCCGAAGCCGAGGAGGCGCGGCGGCGGCTCGATGCCGAAGCGGACGCCCTGGGGGCGGCCGTGGCCGAGCGCATCCTGGGCCGCAGGGCCTCCTGACCGTCCGTTCCACGGAAATCCGCTTGCACATGAGATCCGACGCCCGACATCGAGCCTGCCGCACCGGCCGCGCGGCCGCGCTCGCCAGTTTTCTGTTCGCGGCCTTTTGGGGCGGCGCCGTGTACGCGCAGGGGCACCTGCCGGAGGCGCCGGGCCAGGAAACCGCGTCCAAAGCCGAGGGCCCTCACGAACAGACCACGCTGCAGACGGTCGCCAAGCTGGCCAATTTCGCGGTGCTGGCCGGCGTCCTCGTGTATTTTCTGCGCGGACCGATTTCCATCCACCTGGCGTCGCGCGCCTCGCACATCCGTCAGGACCTGGTGACCGCCGCGGAGATGCGGGCGGCGGCGACGGCGCGGATGGCGGAGATCGCTCGCAAGCTCGAATCGATGCCGGCCGAACTGGATGCGCTTCGCGCTCAGGGCGCCGAGGATGTCGCCGCCGAGCAGGCGCGGATCGCCGCCGCGGCCGCGGCCGAGCGCACCCGGCTCCTGGAGCAGACCCGCCGCGAGATCGAGACCCGGCTGCGCGTCGCCCGCCGCGAGCTGACCGCGCATGCGGCGCAGCTTGCCGTGAACGTCGCCGAAGCGCGGATCCGGCAGACCATCACCGCCGACGATCAGCTCCGGCTGGTGGATCGCTTCACCAGTCAGTTGAAGGAGGCGCGATGACCAGCCGCGCCGCCGCTACCCGCTACGCGCGCGCGCTCTTCGACGTGGCGCGCCGGGAAGGGGACATTCACCAGGCCGGCCGCGACCTCGAGGAGTTCGCCGGTCTCGCTGCCGGCCACCAGACGCTGGCGCGGGTGCTGTCGAATCCGGCGATTCCCGCGGCACAGAAGCGCGGTGTCATCGACGCGCTGGTGCAGGCGGCGGGGACGGCGTCTCCAATGGTCGCCCGGGTGCTGCGGCTCCTCGCCGACCGCGACCGGCTGAGCCTGCTGCCGGAGTTGACCGAGGCCTATCGCGCCCGCGTTCGCGAACACGACAAGGTCATCCGGGTGGAGGTGGTCACCGCGGTGGCGCTGCCGGCCGATCGGCTCTCGGCGCTGCGGCAGCGGCTGGCGGAGGCCAGCGGCCGACGGACCGAAGACGTG
>JAYTEJ010000493.1:0-1928 GCA_043735365.1 Acidobacteriota bacterium | reverse complement strand
GACCGTGCCCGCGGCCAGCGCCAGCGCGGTGACGGCCGCGGCCACCGGCGCGATGCCGGCGTCGGGCCCGGCGGCGGTCGCGGCGTCGTTTGCCGTGGCGGCCTCCGCGGCGGTGACCGCCGCCATCCCCAAGCAGGCGGTGCGGATCTACGCCGTGCAGGGGATGACGAAGAAGGGCCGGGCGGGGCAGCCGTCCACCCGCGCCGAGCTGCCGCTCGTGCCGGCGCCACCGGCCCCGGGCGCGGTGCTGGCGACGGTCACGGAAACGATGATCGCGGTGACCTGGACGGGGGAGGCCGACGCCGCGGCCGCGGGACGCGAGTTCAACGTCTATACCCGCGACGGCAAGAGCCCGCTGAACGCCGCGCCCCTGGCGGCGCCGCCGTTCGAGCGTCCCGGTGTCACCTGGGGCACCGAGGAGTGCTTCGTCGTCCGGGCCGTCGACAAGGTGGGCACGGCGGCGATCGAGAGCGAGCCGTCGTCGCCGGCGTGCGTGACGCCGCGCGACACCTTCCCGCCGGCGGCGCCGAAGGCGGTGTCGATCGTCGCCGGCGCCGGGACCATCAACCTCAGCTGGGACGCCAGCACGGAGGCGGACCTGGGGGGGTATCTGGTGCTGCGCGGCGAGGCGGCCGGCGGCCCGCTCGTCCCGCTGACGCCCGCCCCCGTGGCGGCCACCAATTACGAGGACACGGCGGTCCGCCCCGGGGTCCGCTACGTCTATACGATTGTGGCGGTGGACAAGGCCACACCGCCCAACCAGAGCGCACCGTCCGCCCGCGTCGAGGAAACCGCGCGCTGACGCGGCGCGCCGGCGGTGTTACGCTGCTCAGGAACGCAGCCGACGGGCTGTCGCACAGTCCACCTCGGGAACGCAGTCGCAGGGCTGCTCGGGAGATTGCCATGAAGCTCTTCATCGATTCTGGAAACCTCAAGGAGATCGAAAGCCTCGTCCCCCTCGGCATCATCGACGGCATCACCACCAACCCGTCGCTGCTGGCCAAGGAAGGGGGGGACTACAAGCAGATCCTCAAGCGCATCTGCCAGGTCGTCAAGGGACCGACCAGCGCCGAAGTGGTCGCCACCGACGCCGACGGCATGATTCGCGAAGGGCGCGAGCTCGCCGCCATCGACGAGCACATCGTCGTCAAGGTGCCGTTCACGCGCGACGGCGTCAAGGCCTGTAAGACCCTGGCGGATGAGGGCAAGCGCGTCAACGTGACGCTGATCTTCTCGCCGACCCAGGCGCTGCTGGCGGCGAAGGTCGGCGCCACCTACGTCAGCCCGTTCGTCGGCCGGCTCGACGACATCGCCACCTCGGGCATGCACCTCATCGAGGAGATCGTCGAGATCTTCGAGAATTACCAGTTCGCGACCGAGATCCTCGTCGCCTCGGTGCGGCACAACATGCACATCGTCGAGGCGGCGCGGATGGGCGCCGATATCTGCACCTGCCCGACGAAGGTGATCGAGGGGATGTTCAACCATCCGCTGACCGACATCGGTCTCGCGCGCTTCCTGCAGGACTGGGAAAAGGCCCAGGCGGTCGCGGCGTCGAAGTAGCCTGACGCGCCGTAGACCGCAAATGAGCACACGCACCGATCTGGAGGCGCTCGAGCGCCGCGCCGAGCTGGGCGGCGGCGAGGCGCGGCGGCGCCGGCAGCACGAGGCCGGCAAGCTGACCGCGCGCGAGCGCATCGATCTGCTGTTCGATCCGGACAGCTTCCAGGAGATCGACAAGCTGGTCACCCACCGCTGCCGCGACTTCGGCATGGAGGAGCAGATCGTCCCCGGCGACGGTGTCGTCGCCGGGCAGGGCCGGGTCGACGGCCGGCCGGTGTACGCGTTCGCGCAGGACTTCACCGTGTTCGGCGGCTCGCTGTCGGAGACCAACGCCGCGAAGATCGTCAAGATCATGGATCTCGCGG
>JAYTEJ010000492.1:0-2272 GCA_043735365.1 Acidobacteriota bacterium | reverse complement strand
CGCGCCGCCGCCTTCCGCCGCGCCGCCAGCCGCGGGCGAGCTCCCTGTACCGGTGCCGTCCGCAGCGGCGCTGTGGCTCGCCAGGGCCCACGCCCATCGCGATCGCGGCCACCTGCGCGAAGCGCTGACCGCGCTCGATGCGATCCGGCCCGACGACCGCCAGGGGATCGAGGCCGAGCGTCTTCGCGCCGAGATCCAGGCCGCCCTCCTGGCCGCCGGCCGCGCGGCGCCGGCGCTGCCTCCGCAGGACAGCCGCCGATGAGATGTCCGAAGTGCAAGTACATCAGCTTCGACAACACCAATCGCTGCCGTAACTGCGGCTACGAATTTGCGCTGACCGTCGAGGCGCCGCCGATGGACCTGCCCATTGTCCTGAGCGAGGACGAGCTCGGGTCGCTCGCCGACTTCGCCATCAGCGAGGACGTGGCCGAGCCGACTGCCCCCGATCGCCCGCGTCCGATCACCAGCGCCTTCGATCTGCCGCTGTTCCGGACGGGCGCGCCGGAGGACGATCGCCCGCTGGTGACGCCGGCCGCGGTGCCGCGGCAGCCGTTGTCGGTGCGGCGATCGAGCCCGGTCATCCCCCGGCCGAAGGCGGCCGCGGAAGAGCCCGCGCCGGATCTCGCGCTCGAGCCAGATGCCGGACCGGGCGAGGATGCGCCAGCGCCCCGATCGCGGGCGGACGTCCGGCTCCCTCAGCGGTCCGATGCCCGGAACGCCGCGACGGCACCGGTGACCGCAGGACTCGGCGGCCGACTCTTCGCCGGGCTCGCCGACGCCGCCATCCTCTTCTGTCTCTGCGGCACCGTCCTCTACATCACGCTCCGGCTCTGCGGCCTGCGCCTCGACCAGCTGCCGTCGCTCCCGGCCGCCCCGCTCGGCGGGTTCCTGCTGCTGCTCGTCGGCGGCTACTTCGTGCTGCTGACCGCCGCCGACGGCCAGACGCTCGGCAAGATGGCGGCGGGTATCCGCGTCGTGCCGATGCGGGCGGCGGACCGCGTCTCGCTCGGCGACGCCGCGATGCGGGCGGCCGGCTACCTGGTCTCGGTACTGCCCGCAGGTCTCGGCCTCATTCCGGCGATCATTCACGCGGATCGGCGTGCCCTGCACGACCGTCTCGCCGACACCCGCGTCATCAAAGCGTGACCCGCCTCGCCGTCTTCCTTGCGACGTTCGGGTACTGCGGATATTTTCCGTTCGCCCCCGGCACCGTCGGATCCGCCGCCGGCCTGGTGGTCTACGCCGCGGTTCGCTCCGGTCACTCGGGGCTCCTGGAGTCAGCCGTCATCGCGGTGCTCTTCGCCGCGGGCGTCTGGGCCGGCACCACGGCGGAGCGCTATTTCGGCGGCATCGATCCCGGACCGATCGTGATTGACGAAGTCGTTGGCATGCTGATGACGCTGGCGTTCATTCCCGTCGGCTGGTCCGGCGCCCTGGCCGGTTTCCTGCTGTTCCGGATCTTCGACGTCATCAAGCCGTATCCGGCGGGGCGCTTCGAACGCCTGCACGGCGGCCTCGGGGTGATGGCAGACGATGCGATGGCGGCGGTGTACGCGAATCTGTCCCTCCGCCTGCTGATGTGGATGCTGCCGGCATGGATCGCATGAGCGCGGCTCGCCGGCCGCTGGCGACGGCGGAGATCATCGCTGTCGGCAGCGAGCTGCTGGGGACGACGCGGCTCGACACCAATTCGCTGTTCCTGGCCGGGCGGCTGGCGGCACTCGGCATCGAGCTCCGCGCCAAGCACGTCGTCGGAGACGACCGCGCCAGGCTGGCGGCGATCTTCGCGGCCGCGCTCGGCCGCGCCGATCTCGTTCTGCTGACCGGCGGCCTGGGCCCGACAGACGACGACCTCACCCGCGAGGTCGTGGCCGAGGCCCTGGGTCTGGAACTGAGCGAGGACCCGGCGATCGTCGCCCGCATCGAGGAGCGCTTCGGCCGCCGCGGCCTGCGGATGCCGGCTGTAAACCGGCGGCAGGCGATGGTGCCCGCCGGGGGCAGTTCGCTCGACAACCCCAACGGCACGGCTCCCGGGTTGTTCATCGAGCACGGGCAGAAGGTGATCGTGCTCCTGCCAGGGCCGCCGCGCGAGCTCCAGCCGATGGTCGATGGGCTGTGCGAAGGCCGGCTGGCCGCGCACGCGGGACCGGAGCGGACGTTCAGGGAATCGCTGTTCATCGCCGGGCGCGGCGAATCTCACGTCGAGGAGGTTGCCCAGCCGATGTATTCCCGCTGGCTGTCCGGGACGCTGCCGATCGAGACCACGATCCTC
>JAYTEJ010000491.1:0-7868 GCA_043735365.1 Acidobacteriota bacterium | reverse complement strand
CCCACCGCCACGCTGAACTCGAACTCGGCGTAGGCGGCGTAGGGCTCCGCCTTGCGGACGTCGCGCGCCACGCCCGAGCCGCGCAGCGCCGGCCCGGTCAGGCCGATGGCCACCGCCTCGGCGCCGCCGATGACGCCGATGCCGCGGGTGCGATCGAGCCAGATGCGGTTGTGCGTCAGCAGCTCCTCGTACTCGGCGACGCGGCGTTCGAACAGCGCGCAGAACTCGCGGACCTTGCGATCCCAGCCGCTCGGGATGTCGAGCGGCAGGCCGCCGATCCGCATCGCGTTGTATGTCAGCCGCGCGCCGCAGTACTCCTCGAACAGATCCAGCACCAGCTCGCGCTCGCGAAAGGCGTAGAGGAACACCGTCATCGCCCCGAGATCCATCGCGTGGGTGCCGAGCCACAGACAGTGGCTGGCGATGCGCTGCAGCTCGGCGAGCATCGTCCGGATGTAGCGGGCGCGGCGCGGCACCTCGAGCGACATCAGCTTCTCGACGGTCTCGCAGTAGCCGAGGTTGTTGCTCGCCGCCGCGACATAGTCCATGCGGTCGGTGAGCAGGATGATCTGCGCCCAGTCGCGATGCTCGCAGAGCTTCTCGATGCCGCGGTGCAGATAGCCGATGACGATGTCGGAGCCGATCACCCGCTCGCCGTCGAGGCGCAGGACGACGCGCAGCACCCCGTGGGTGCTGGGGTGTTGGGGGCCCATGTTGAGCACCAGCTCCTGGGTGTCAAACATGGCGTCGGGCCGTCCTGGCGGCGGCGCCGGGCCGTCTCACTCGATGTCCTCCGCGCGCTTGACGCGCAGCCAGTCCATCGGGTTCTCCATCAGCATCTCCCCCGGCCCCTCGAGCGGATAGTCCTTGCGCTGGGGGTGCCCCTGCCAGTCGTCCGGCATCAGGATGCGGCGCAGATCGGGATGGCCGTCGAAGGGGATGCCGAACAGGTCGAAGACTTCGCGTTCCAGCCAGCTGGCCGACGGCCAGATCCCGGTCACCGACGGCGCCGGCTCCTGGTCGGCGATGCGGACCTTGAGGCGGAGGCGGTGGTGATGGCCCGTGGAGTAGAGGCTGTAGACGAGGTCGAAGCGCGCCGCCCGCGGCGGCCAGTCCACCGCGGTGACATCCGAGCAGGCATCGAACTGCGCGCCGGGCGCCGCCGCCAGGTGGGCGGCCGCCTCGAGCAGGCGGGCTCGGGCGATCACCACCGTCCAGTCCTCGACCCACCACGAGACGTGCTCGACCGCATCCGGGACGGCGGCCTGCAGCGTGGTGATGAAGCCCGGAATCGCCAGCCCCGCGGGGGGCGGCGGCTCGGTCGGGCCTTCGGGAGGCGCGATCGCGCGGGCGCCGGCGTGGGCGGCGCGGGAACCGGCGGCGCCGATCGGATCCGGACGTCCATCGCCGGGCGGCAGCGGGCCGCCGGCTGCGGGGGGAGAGTCGGACATGGTGTTCGCTCAGCCCCGGATCAGAGTTGCCACTCGAGCGCCCCCTTCCGCCAGGCGTAGACGTAGCCCACGACCAGGATGAAGAGGAAGACCAGCATCTCGACGAGGCCGAACAGCGCCAGCCGGTCGAGCGAGACCGCCCACGGAAACATGAAGACGGTCTCGACGTCGAAGATCACGAACAGCATCGCGATCAGGTAGTAGCGGATGCTGTAGCGGTCGCGGGCGTCGCCGGTGGGCGCGATGCCGCACTCGTACGGCTCGAGCTTGACGGTGCCGGGGCGATCGGGATGGACCAGCTTGGACACGAGAATCGTGCCAATCGCAAACCCCGTGGCGACCACGATGAAAAGGAAAACCGGAATGTAGGTGCTGAGCATCGGCGTGCAACGGGCGAGGTGGCCTCGCGGCGGCAGGTCCTGCTCTCCTCAAAGGCCGGGCTGTTTATAACATGCGCCCCGGGGGGTGTCAAGAAACCGCAACCCTATTGCTGACAACAATTTTCAGCGATTCGGCGTTGTTGACGGTGCGCGCGTGCGGGACCTATACTCGACGGGAGGCTCCCACATGATCCACGCGTTTCGGGCGCTTGGCTTGCTCGCCGTCGCGCTCGGTCTCCCCGCTTTTCCCCAGCAGGCGCCGCGCGCCTCCGACGCCGGACCACGCACGGCCCAGATTTACGTGAGTGTGCTCGGTCCGCGCGACGTTCCCATGACCGGTCTCTCGGCCGCCGACTTCGTGGTGCGCGAAGACGGGGTCAGCCGCGAGGTCCTGCGCGCCGCGCCGGCCACGGATCCGCTGCAGATTGTCCTCGTCGTCGACGACAGCCAGGCCGCGACCGACGCGATCCAGCCCCTCCGCGAGGGGCTGCGGGCGTTCGTCGACGCCCTCCGGGGGCGCGCCGAAATCGGCATCGTCACGGTCGCCGACCGGGCCACCTCGCTGGTGCCGCCGACGACCGACACGGCGGCGCTGCACAAGGGCATCGACCGCATCTTCGCGCGCTCCGGGTCCGGCGCCTACCTGCTCGACGCCGTCCTGGACACCAGCCGCGGCTTCACCCGCCGCAAGGCGTCCCGTCCGGTCATCGTCGTGGTGACGATGGAGGGGGTCGAGTTCAGCAACCTGCACTATCAAAACGTCCTCGACGCGCTCGCGGCCAGTGGCGCGGCGCTGCACGTCCTGGCGGTCGGGACGCCGGGCTCGTCGATGGCCGATGAGATACGGAACCGCAACCAGGTCATCGCGGAGGGGACCGAGATGACCGGCGGCCGCCGCGATCAGCTGCTGACGCCGTCCGCGCTGGCGGAGACACTGCCGCGCGTCGCCGCCGAACTGCTCAACCAGTACGTCGTCACCTACAGCCGTCCGGAGTCGCTGATCCCGCCCGAGAAGGTCAAGGTCACCGTGTCGCGGCCAGAGGCGACGGTGCGGGCGCGGACGCGCGCGGCGGGGCGCTGATGCGCCGGCGCGCCGCGCTCGCCACCGCCTGCGCCTGCCTGCTGGCGGCGTCGCTGGCTGCCGCCCAGGGGCGCTTCCGGGCCGGGGTCGAGCTGGTCTCGCTGAACGTCACCGTGACCGACGCCGGGCGCTACGTCACCGATCTCGGCCATGACGACTTCGAGATCTACGAGGACGGCGCGCGCCAGGCGATTTCCTTCTTCTCGCGCATCCAGCAGCCGATCGCCCTCGCCATCCTCCTCGACACCAGCAACAGCATGGAGGAGAAGCTGCCGACGGCGCAGGAGGCGGCGGTGGGGTTCGTGCGGCGGATGCGCAAGGACGACGTCATCGAGGTCATCGAGTTCAACAGCCAGGTGACAATTCCGCAACCGTTCACCGGCGACGCCGCGGCGCTGGAAAAAGCCATCCGCCAGACCACCGCCAACGGATCGACCTCCCTCTACAACGCCGTCTATGTGTCGCTGCGGGAACTGAAGAAGCGGCACGCGGTGTCGTCCGAGGAGATCCGCCGCCAGGCGATCGTGGTGCTGTCGGACGGCGACGACACCACCAGCCTGGTGGAGTACGACGAAGTGCTGGACCTGGCGAAGCGGTCGGAGACGGCGATCTACGCGATCGGCCTGCGGCCGACGGACATCGGCCGGCCGCGGTTCAAGGAAGCCGAGTTCGTGCTCCGGCAGCTGTCGCAGGAGACCGGCGGGCGGGTGTTCTTTCCCACCACCGTGGCGGAGCTGCCGAAGATCTACGAGCAGATTTCCGAGGAGCTCGCCAGCCAGTACAGCATCGCCTATGCGCCGAAGAACCCGATGCGGAACGGCGCCTGGCGGCGGATTGACGTCCGCGTTACGAGGCCGGGGCTGACCGCCCGGGCGCGCCGCGGCTATTTCGGGCCCGACGGCAAATAGGAGCCTGATGCACCTGCTGCCCCTCCTGCTCTACGCCGCGGCGGCGGCCGCCTACGCCGCACATTTCGCGCGCCGCGACGCCCGCACGGCCCGGCTGGCGACCGCCACGCTCGGCGCCGGCGTGCTCGCCCACACCTTCGTGATCGGCATGCAGACCGTGCAGGCCGGCGACCTGCCGCTGGTCGGAACGGCCGCGGCGATCTCGGCGTTCGTCTGGCTGCTCGGCCTCGCCTACCTGTATATCGAGCTGACGTCGGACGAACGATCGCTCGGCGCGCTGGTCACGGCGCTGATGGCGCTGCTCGAGATCATTCCGGCGCTCGATCCCGCGGTGCAGCCGCGGCCGCCGGTGCTGCAGAGCCCGCTGTTCACGCTGCACATCCTCTCGGTGCTGTTCGGCTACGCCAGCTTCGCGCTGGCGTTCGTGCTCGGCGTCACCTACGTGGCGCTGTTCAAGGAGATCAAGGCGAAGCAGCTCGGGTTCTTCTACGCGCGGCTGCCGTCGCTGCAGGTGCTCGATGTGATGAACGGGCGCGCGGTCACGGTCGGCTGGATCTGCCTCACGCTCGGGGTCGTCGTCGGCGGCGTCTGGGCGACCCAGGTGCAGTCCTCGCCCGATCCCCGCGCCCAGGCGATGTCGATCGCAGACCCGAAGATCCTCGTCGCGGTGGTGTCGTGGGCGGTCTACGCGTTCGCGGTGTTCGCGCGGCGATCCGCCGGGTGGAGCGGACGGCGGGCGGCGTACCTGTCGGCGATCGGCTTCCTGATCGTGCTGCTGAATTTCGTCCCGGTAGGCTTCTTCCTGACCAAGAGCCACAACTTCTGACATGCGCCTCTTCACAGTCGGCCTCAGTCACCGCACCGCGCCCGTGGACATCCGCGAGTCGGTCGACTTCGCCCGCGGCGGCCTCGACCAGGCGCTGTCGGCGCTGGCCTCGCGCGGCGTCGGGCGCGAGATGGTGGTGCTCTCGACCTGCAATCGCGCCGAGATCTACGCCGTCGGCGAGACCGAGGCGACCGCGGACGGCGTCGGACGCTTCTTCAGCGAATACCACAACGTGCCGCACGCCCGGGTCGCGGAGCACCTCTATCACCGCCGCGGGACGGAGGCGGCGCGGCACCTGTTCCGCGTCGCCGCCGGGCTCGACTCGCTGGTGGTCGGAGAGCCGCAGATCCTCGGCCAGGTCAAGGCGGCGTACGCCACCGCCAGCGAGCTGCACTACACCGGGACGCTGACCAACCGGCTGTTTCATTCGGCGTTTGCCGCGGGCAAGCGCGTCCGCTCGGAAACCGGTCTCGGCGAGGGGGCGGTGTCGGTGAGCTACGCCGCCATCTCCCTCGCCAGGAAGATCTTCGGACATCTCAAGGGGCGCGGCGTCCTGATCGTGGGCGCCGGCGAGATGGCCAAGCTGACCGGCGTGCACCTGCAGGCACAGCAGGTCAAAGAGATCGCCATCGCCAGCCGGACCCTCGCCGCCGCCGAAAGCCTCGCCGCCCGGCTGGGGGGGCGCGCGGTGCCGTGGGAGAACCTCGGGGAGGCGCTTGCCGACGCCGACATCGTCATCACCGCCACCGCCGCGAGCGAGCCGGTGCTGACGCGCGCCCTGATGGAAGAGGTGATGCGGCCGCGGCGCAGCCGGCCGCTGTTCATCATCGACATCGCGGTGCCGCGCGACGTCGAGGCATCGGTCGGCAACCTCGAACAGGTGTTCCTCTACAACATCGACGACCTCCAGGCGATCGTCCAGGAGAACATGACGCGGCGCAGCGGCGAGCTGGTGCGCGCCGAGTCGATCGTCGAGGAGGAAGTACGGCGCTTCACCTCGTGGATGCAGTCCCGCGAAGTGGTGCCGACGGTGGTGGCGCTGCGGCGCCGCTTCGAGACGATCCGGCAGGCGGAGCTGGCGCGGCTCGAGCCCAAGATGACCGGGCTGGCGCCGGAGGCGCGCGCCCGCGTCGACGAAATCACTCGGCTGATCGTCGAGAAGCTGCTGCTGACGCCGACCGAGCAGCTCAAGGCAGTCAGTGACGAGGCCACGGTGACGGCCTACGCCGACGCGCTCAACAAGCTCTTCAGCCTCGCCCGGGACACCGAGCGCAGCCCGGTCCAGCCCGCGGTGCCGGCCGAGAGTGACGACGCCGGGAGGCGGCGATGAGGCCGCTGCGGATTGGAACGCGCGGCAGCGCTCTGGCGCTGTGGCAGGCGCGGACGGTGGCGGCGCTGCTCGAGGGGGCCGGCATGGCGGTCGAGATCGCCGTGATCCGGACCGCCGGCGATCGCCTGCAGCAGGCCCCGCTCTCCGAAGCCGGCGGCAAGGGGCTGTTCGTCAAGGAGATCGAGGAGGCGCTGCTCGACGGCGCCATCGACGTGGCGGTGCACAGCGCCAAGGACATGTCGGTGGCGCTGCCGGAGGGGCTCGAGATTGCCGCGGCGCTGGCGCGTGAAGATCCGCGCGATGCGCTGGTGCTGCCGGCCAGCCCGGCGCCCGGGGACTTCGCGGCGGTGCTGGCGCGACTGCCGCCGGCGGCGCGGATCGGCACCGGGAGCGTGCGCCGGGCGACGCAGCTGGTGCCGGCGTTCCCGGGCGGCCGGTTTGCCGGCGTCAGGGGCAACGTCGACACCCGGCTGCGCAAGCTCGACGCCGGCGACTACGACGCGCTCGTCCTCGCGGCCGCGGGCCTGCGGCGGCTCGGGCTCGGCGGCCGGATCAGCGCGGCCGTCCCGATCGAGGTCTGCGTCCCCGCTCCCGGGCAGGGCATCGTCGCGGTCGAAATTCGATCCGCGGACGCGGCGCTGAGGGCGGCGCTGGCGCGCGCCGGCGACATCCCGGCGGCGGTGGCGCTGACGGCGGAGCGCGCGGTGGTCGCGGCGCTCGGCGGCGGCTGCCAGCTCCCGCTCGGCGCCATCGCCCTGCACGACCGCGGATCGCTGCGGATGCTGGGGGTGGTCGCCTCCCTGGACGGCACGCGGATCGTTCGCCGTGAGGTGGCGGGATCCGCGGCGGAGCCCGTCGCGCTCGGCGCCCGGCTGGCGGCGGCGCTCGGCGCCGGCGGCGCGGGAGAGATCCTCGCCGCCCTCGGCAGCGGCGCACAGACCTCGAAGCAGGAGTAAGGTCGCAGCATGACCCACCCCTGCGTCTACATTGTCGGGGCCGGACCTGGCGATCCGGGGCTGATCACCGTGCGCGGCCTGCGCTGCCTCGAGGCCGCGGACGTGGTGGTCTACGATCACCAGGTCCACTACCGGCTGCTCCACGCCGCCCGGCCTGATGCCGAGCGGATCGACGTCGGCGCGGCAGCGCCGCGGCCGCTCGACCAGGAGGCAATTTCGATCCTGCTGGCCGAGAAGGCTCTGGAAGGCAAAGTGGTGGTGCGGCTGAAATGGGGGGACCCGTTCGTCTACGACAGCGGCGGCAAGGAAGCGCTGTTCCTCCACGAGCAGCGGATCCCGTTCGAAGTGGTGCCGGGCATTCCGGTCACGATCGGCGGCCCGGCTTACGCCGGGATTCCGGTGACCTACCCCGAGGCGGGGGATGTGCTGGTCCTGGTTCGCGGCCATGAAGGGGAATCGGCCTCCGCCGAGGTCGACTGGAGCCGCCTCGCCGGTGTCGGCGGGACGCTCGTCAGCTACGCCGGGCCGGCGCAGATCGCCGCCGCCGCACGCACGCTGCTGCAGCACGGCCGCGCCGCGGACGAGACCGCGGCGCTCATCTACGACCCTACCCTGCCCTCGCAGCGGACCATCGACGCGACGCTGGGGACCATCGCGGAGAAAATGGACGGCGAGGGCCCGGCCCTGATGATCATCGGTGCCGTCGCCGGCCTGCGGGGACATCTGCGCTGGTACGACGACCGGCCGCTGTCGGGCCGGCGGATCGTGGTGACGCGGTCGCGCGAGCAGGCCGGCGAGCTCGTCGATATGCTCGAGGAGCGCGGCGCCGAGGCGATCGGCGCTCCGGCCATCCGCGTGGCGCCTCCCGAGGATCCTGCCCCGCTCGAGGCGGCCTGCGCTCAGGCGTCAGCCTTCAACTGGATTGTCTTCACCAGC
>JAYTEJ010000490.1:0-2423 GCA_043735365.1 Acidobacteriota bacterium | reverse complement strand
CGGCGGCGCTGGCGGTGGACGGCTGGCTGCTGCGCCGCTTCTTCACCGGACACCGGCCGCTGCCGGTGGCACTCACCCGTTCCCTCGTGCAATAGCGCTTATGCCTGCAGAGATTCTGACCCCGGCCGTCGCCCCTCCGAGCCTCGATCACCTCCGGCTGCTCGAAGCGGAGAGCATCCACATCATGCGGGAGGTGGTGGCGGAGTTCGAGCGCCCGGTGATGCTCTACTCGATCGGCAAGGACTCGTCGGTGCTGCTGCGGCTGGCGCAGAAGGCGTTCCATCCCGGCCCGATTCCCTTCCCGCTGCTGCACATCGACACCACCTACAAGTTCCGGGAGATGATTGCCTTCCGCGACTGGTACGCCGCCGAGATCGGTGCCCGGCTGATCGTCCACACCAACACCACGGCCATCGCCGAGGGGGCGCAGCCCTTTGCGCTCGGCACCCAGCGTTGCTGCGGCCTGCTCAAGACCCAGGCGCTGCTCGACGGCCTCGCCGCCGGCGGCTTCGACGCCGCCTTCGGCGGCGCCCGCCGCGACGAGGAGCGGTCGCGCGCCAAGGAACGGGTGTTCTCGCTGCGCAACGACAAGGGACAGTGGGACCCCAAGCGCCAGCGCCCCGAGCTCTGGCACCTGCTGAACAGCCGCATCGCGCCGGGCGAGAGCATCCGCGTCTTCCCGCTGTCGAACTGGACCGAGCTCGACGTCTGGCACTATATCGACGTCGAACGCATCCCGGTCGTACCGCTGTATTTCGCCAGGCCCCGGGAAGTCTACGTGCGCGGCGGCGGCCTGATCATGGCCGAGCAGCCGTTCATGCCGGTGCTCCCGGGCGAGCGCCCCGAGCTGGTGCTGTGCCGCATGCGCTCGCTCGGCTGCTCCCCCTGCACCGGGGCGGTCCGCTCCGAGGCCGACACCGTGGCGAAGATCATCGAGGAGCTGGTCTCGGTGCGCCACTCGGAGCGGCAGCTGCGGATCATCGATCACGACCAGGACAGCTCGATGGAGATGAAGAAGCGGGAGGGCTATTTCTGATGGCCGGGCTGCTCCGCATCTGCACCGCCGGCAGCGTCGACGACGGCAAGAGCACGCTCATCGGCCGGCTGCTCTACGACTCGCGCGGCGTCTACGAAGACCAGATCCGCTCGGTCGAAGCCGCCTCGAAGAGCCGCACCGCCGGGCCGATCGACTTCTCGCTGTTCACCGACGGCCTCAAGGCCGAGCGCGAACAGGGGATCACCATCGACGTCGCCTATCGCTATTTCGCCACCGCGCGGCGCAAGTGGATCCTGGCCGACACGCCCGGCCACGAGCAGTACACCCGCAACATGGCCACCGGCGCCTCGACCGCCGACGTGGCGATTCTGCTGGTCGACGCCCGCCACGGCGTGCGCGAGCAGACCCGCCGCCACGCCGCCATCGCCCGCATGCTCGGCATCTCGAGCTTTGTCCTGGCGGTGAACAAAATGGACCTGGTGGATTTCGACCGCGGCGTCTTCGATGCCACCTGCGCCGACTTCGCCGGGATGCTCGACGGCGCGGCGCTGCACGCCATTCCGCTCAGCGCGCTGCACGGCGACAACGTCATCACCCGCAGCCCGCGGACGCCGTGGTTCACCGGCGCCAGCCTGCTGGAGTATCTCGAGACCGTGGAGATCGGGCGCGACGCGGCGAACGCGCCGTTCCGCCTCCCGGTGCAGCTCGCCGTCCGGCCCGACGACAGCTTTCGCGGCTACGCCGGGCAGATCGCCTCGGGGACGATTCGGCCCGGCGACCCAATCAGCGTCTGGCCCGGCGGCCGCACCTCCAAGGTCAAGCGCATCGTCAGCTGGGAGGGAGATCTCGAGGTAGCGTTTGCGCCGATGTCGGTGACGCTGGTGCTCGAACACGAGCTCGACGTCAGCCGCGGCGATCTGCTGGCCACCGGCGCCGTCGACATCGCCAACCGCTTCTCGGCGCAGATGGTCTGGATGGACGAGCGCGCCCTCGACCCGAAGCGGGCCTACATCCTCAAGCACGCGACGCGGACGCTCACCGCGCAGGTCGACGCCGCGCTGGAGCTCAATCAGATCGGCACCGTGACGGTCTCGACGTCGCGGGTCCTCGCCTTCGATCCCTACGCGCGAAACCGCACCACCGGCAGCTTCGTGCTGATCGACCCGGCCACGAACTTCACCGCCGGCGCCGGCATGATCCTGCGGCCGCTCACCGAAGGGGTGGTGCACCTGCCGGGGCGTGAGGCCGCGGACCGGCTGGCGCGCGCCGCACGGACCGCGGCCACGCACGACGAGGCCGTGGACGCCGTTCGGCTGATGCTGGAAGAGATTCTGAGCTAGCGGCACACCACTCGCGGCAACCGCCGCCGGGGCCCCGGTACACGGACGCCACGGACGAGCACGGACACTCACAGAGGTGTCACGCG
>JAYTEJ010000489.1:0-8868 GCA_043735365.1 Acidobacteriota bacterium | reverse complement strand
CCGAGGCGCTCGAATGGCTGTGGCGGGGATACGTCCCCCGCCCATGAGGAACGCACCGCCGCTGCCGGCAGAGATCGAGGAGTACCGCGACCATCGGTGGCGCCGTGAAGGAGCCCGCCAGATCCGAACCGTGGGCACGGGCGTGTACCGCCCGGCCCAGCCACGCGAGAGCCGGGCTTACTGCCGGGGCAGCGCGTAGGCCACGATCCCCGTCGGACCCCCGGGGGGCGGAATGGCATCGATCCCCACCCGGCCGGTGGGCGGCGCCGGCGCCATCGCGGCGCTGACCAGCAGGAACTGACGGCCGCCGGCCTCGTACATCGTCGGCGACCCGCTGCTGGTGGCGCCCAGCGGCAGCTCCCATACCTGGGCGCCGGTGGCGCTGTCGTAGACATGCACCTTGCGGTCCGCGGCGGTGACGAACAGCAGCCCCGTGGCAGTCGGGATGATCCCCCCCTTGACCGTGGCGGCGGCGCCGGTCCCCTTCACCCCCTGCGCGGCCAGCCGCGGATCGTCGCCGAGGCCGATCTGCCACTTCAGCGTGCCGCTGTTGAGATCGTAGGCATTGAGCGTGGTGTACGGGGGGTTGACGATGTTCGGGTAGAGCCCGAAGCCGTCGGTCACATAGAAGCCCTCCTTCACCACCTCCGCCGGACGCCCCTGCGCCGCGGGACGGGTCTCGCCCGGTTTGAAGAGCCGGATGATCGTCGGCACGTTGAAGCCGATGACGTAGACGCTGCCATCGGTGGGGTTCGCCGCGGTGCTGCCCCAGTTCGATCCTCCCTGGTTGCCGGGCATGTGGACCACTTCGTCGAAGCCAATCGGCGTGAACGGCCCGTCGTTTCTGGCGTGTTCGAGGCGGCGCTTGAACGTCTCGCGCTCCTCAGCCGTGAGGATGTAGGGGTTGAGGTCGCCAACGGTGAACTTCTGCCGGGAAAAGGGGGGCGGCGCCGTCGGGAACGGCTGCGTCGGCGACAGCACTTCGCCGGGCACGGTGGTGCCCTGCGGCACCGGACGCTCCTCAATCGGCCAGATCGGTTCGCCGGTGACCCGGTCGAACACGTAAAGGTATCCCGTCTTGCTCGCCACCGCGACAACGTCGACGCTGCGGCCGTTGTGGCGGATGGTGGTCAGCTGCGGCGCGGAGTTGTTGTCGAGGTCCCAGATGTCGTGGTGCACCATCTGGAAGTGCCACAGCCGCTTGCCGGTGCGGACGTCGAGCGCCAGGATGCTGTTGGCGAAGAGGTTGGCCCCCTTGCGGTAGCCGCCGTAGAAGTTGTACTTGGCGCTGCCGGTCGGGATGTAGACGATGCCGCGGGTGGCGTCGATCGACTGCTCCCCCCAGTTGTTGGCGCCTCCGACGGTTTTCCAGGCGTCCGCGGGCCAGGTGTCGGCACCGAGCTCCCCCGGCCGCGGCACGGTGTGGAAGGTCCAGACCAGCGCCCCGGTGCGGACATCGAAGGCGCGGATGTCGCCCGGGGCGGAGGTGTATTCCTGGTTGGTCGCCGAACCGAGGATCAGGAGATTCTCGAAGACGCGGCCCGGCGTCCGGGTCTGCTGGTTGATGGCCGCGGGATCGCGGTCCAGCCCCTCGCGCAGGTCGACCCGGCCGTCCTTGCCGAAGGAGGAGACGGTTTCACCCGTCAGCGCGTCGATCTCCTGGAGCATGTTGAGCGTGCTGAAAATCAGCCGGCGCGCCTTGCCGTCGGCGCTCTCCCAGTAATTGACGCCGCGGGCGTTGAAGCCCTGCACGCCGGGGTGCACCCAGAGCTGCTTCCCGGTCGCCGCATCCAGCGCCACGAAGGAATTGTCCGGGCCGCGGCCGTAGACCACGCCGCGCACGACCAGCGCGTTGAAGTCGGTCTGGCCGGACGGATAGGTCCAGGCCACTTCGAGCCGCTTGACGTTGTCCCTGGTGATGGCGGTGGAGGCGACGAACCGCGAGCTGTCGGGGCCGCCGGCGTAGTCGCGCCACTCGCGCTCCTGCCCGGACAAGGTCAACGCCGTGACGCCGGCCAGCGCCAGGGTCACCCCCGCGCTGCGCGCCCCACATCTCCACCGCGCCGCTGCTTTCCCGCTCCCCACCATCGATCAGGCCCTCCCCTGCGCTGGCCCGAACCACTACGGAGTCCCGCCCGCGCTCTGCAACACTACACCAGGCGATGCTCGAGACGGCCGGCGCGCTCTCGGCTACAATCCCCGTCATGAGCACCGCGACCTCTCCCGCTGCCGCTCCGTCCTCGGGCGTCCAGGCGTCCACCTCGGCGTCGGGCACGCGCGTCACTTCGATTGACGCCTTTCGTGGCTTCGTGATGTTCCTGATGCTGGCGGAGGTGCTGCGGCTGTGGACGGTCCACGACTGGTTCCCGGCCAGCCGCTTCTGGGCCGTGGTCGCGTTCAACACCACCCATGTCCCCTGGCAGGGCTGCTCGCTCCACGACCTGATCCAGCCGGCCTTTTCGTTTCTGGCCGGCGCTTCGCTGCCCTTTTCGATCGCCAGCCGCCGCTCCAAAGGGGAGCCTTTCGGAAAGATGGTCGCCCACGCGATGTGGCGCAGCGTGTTGCTGATCCTGCTGGGCATCTTCCTGCGATCGATGGAATCGCCGCGGACCTACTGGACGTTCGAGGATACGCTGACCCAGATCGGCCTCGGCTACACCTTCCTGTTCCTGCTGGCGTTCGCGTCGCTGCGCGTCCAGGTCGCGACGTTCGTGGCGATTCTGGTCGCCTTCTGGGCGGCCTTCGTGTTCTATCCGCTGCCCGGGCCAGGCTTCGACTACGCGCAGGTCGGGGTCCCCGCCGACTGGCCGCACCTCTACAACGGCTTCCTCGCGCACTTCAACAAGAACTCGAACCTCTCGTGGGCCTTCGACGTCTGGTTTCTCAACCTCTTTCCGCGGGAGGCGCCGTTCCGCTTCAACTCTGGCGGATGGTCCACGCTCAGCTTCGTGCCGACGCTGGCGACGATGATGCTGGGGCTGTGGAGCGGCGAGTGGCTGAAGAGCGCGCGGCCGCAGGCCGAGAAACTGAGGGGCCTGGTCGTCGGCGGCGCCGCGCTGACGCTGGCCGGCCTGCTGCTGCAGTGGCTCCACGTCAACCCGATCATCAAGCGCATCTGGACCTCCTCCTACACGCTTTACAGCGGCGGGGTGGTGATTCTGATGCTGGCGCTCTTCTATGCGGTGGTCGAGTGCCGCGGCTGGAAGCGGTGGGCGTTCCCGCTGCTGGTGATCGGCGCCAACTCGATCGCCATCTACGTGATCAGCTGGACGATCGAGCATTTCGTGCTCGCGGCGCTGCTGCGCCACTTCGGGACCGCGCCGTTTGCGGTGCTCGGCCCCCCTTTCGAGCCGGTGCTGCAAGGGGCCGGGGTACTGATCGTCTTCTGGCTGATCCTCTACTGGATGTACCGCCGCCGGATTTTCCTCAGGATCTGACCCCCGCCGCTGCGCTCGGCCGCCGCACGGACCCTCGTACCCGCTGTGCAATATTGCACAGCGGGCCTCAGCCCGTCTGTTTAGTATGGAATCTTCTCTAGGGTATCCAGCAACCGGATCAGGCGCCGGCGGGGCGCGTCATCCATACCTTGCGCGAGCAGCCCGGAACGGCCGGACCCGAGGTGCGGTGGACCACCCGCCCGCACGCCACGCCGCTTCGCGGCCGCGGGAAGGAAGGCGACCCATGCTGCACGAATTCGTCAGAACTCATCGTGATGCCATCGTCACGAAGGCGAACGGCAAGGTGCGCAAACATCCCTGGCACCCCACCTCGATGCTCAACTCCGAGAATGGCGCGGCGGTGTTTCTGGGCCAGCTGGCGGACACGCTGCAGTACGACTCGACCCCGACGCCGACGTCCGACGCCGCCATCGAAGCCACCGCGACGCTCCACGGCCGCGAGCTGCTGGCGCTGGGCTTCAGTGTTTCGCAGGTGGTGCACGATTATGGGGACATCTGTCAGGCCGTGACCGAGATGGCGGTGGCGCAGAAGGCGCCCATCACCACCCAGGAATTCCACGTCCTGAACCGTTGCCTCGACATCGCCATCGCCGAGGCGGTGACGGAACATGCGCGCGTCAGCGAGGAATCGCGTGCGAGAGAAGAGCTCGAGCGCCTGGGACGGGTGGCGCACGAGATCCGCAACCGGCTCAACACGGCGCTGCTCGCCTTCACGATCATCAAGGAAGGGCAGGTCGCGATCGCCGGCGCCACCGGGGCGGTGCTCGGCCGCAGCCTGATCGGCCTGCGAGATCTGGTCGACGGAACGCTCGTCGAGATCCGCACGGCCGCCAGCCATCACCGTCCCGAGCAGGTGACGGTGCAGGCCTTCATCAACGACATCGCCCTGGCGGCCCAGCTGCAGGCGGAGTACAAAGGCGTCGTCTACGAGTCCGAGCCGGTGGATCCCGCGCTCGTGATCGACGTCGACCAGCAGCTGCTCGAATCAGCGGTGATGAATCTGCTCAACAACGGCTTCAATTACACCCACGCGGGTGGACGGGTGACGCTGCGGGCGAGGGCCGAGGGCGGCCGCGCACTGATCGACGTTGAAGATGGCTGCGGCGGCATCCCCGAGACCCGCGGCGATCCCTTCCAGCCGTTCGGCGACCGGCGCGGAAAGGATCGGACCGGACTGGGACTGGGCCTGTCGATCGCCCGCAAGGCCATCCGTGCGCAGGGAGGGGACGTCCGCGTCACGAACCTGCCCGGGCGGGGATGCGTCTTCACCATCGACCTGCCGATCGCCCTCCTGGATGAGACTCCGGCGGTCCTCAGCGGAACCTGACCGGCGCCGTTCAGCGCCGCGCCACCGCCGGCTTCAGGGTCCAGGCCTGAAGCCGCGCCAGCTCCATCAGCCGCGGGGCGTGGAAACCCTCGGGAAAGATCGGCCAGCTCCACAGCCCGGCGCTGTCCTGGGCGACGTAGCGGTCCGCCGTCAGCCGTCCGTCGAGGCGGCGCACGTCCGCGGGCGGATGGCCGGAATCGATCGCGGCCGCCACGGCCCCGGCCAGCGTCGCCAAATACTCGGCCGGCGAGAGGCTCTGCGATCCCACCCAGATTTCGTCTGGCAGCCGATGCGCGGTGCGGCAGTACTCGGCGGTGTACCGAACCGCTTGGGCAAAGGCGCTCCACCGGAAGCTCGACACCCGGGTGCCGCCGATGGCCGGCAGATAGGGGCGCCCGGGGCCGTCAAGCGGTATCACCTTCACCGCCGCCGGCCACGCGCCGCGCTCGCTGAAGCCGGCGGCGGCCTCGGTGAGCAGGCCGAAGACGTCAGCGGCAGAGAGCGCGTAGCCGTCGAAGCGCTGGAAGGTGATCTCCTGCTGCATCGCCCGCGCCGACTGCCGCAGGTCGTCCCGGGCGAAGCTGCGCGACAGCGCCTGATCCTGGTAAATGGTCTTGAGCTCCGTTGCGGTCACGAAACGGACGCCTGGCTGCGACCTGATGAAGCCGACGTAGTGCTCGAAGTCGCGGAAGGCCTGCTCGGTTTCCGCCGCCGGGCGCGTGCCCGGCTGCTTCCACTCCTCGCGCGGCGGATTGGCGCCGTTCCTGAAGTTGACGCCGTCCCAGAACTCGGTCTGGACCCACTCGTTGGGATGGTAATAGATGCTGATCGTGCCGCCGCCCTGTGCGCGCAGCCGCGCCGCGGCGCTCGTGAACGCCGCCTTGCCGGTCTCGAGGCTGGCGCCGCCGCTCAGATCCATGCGCGCCAGATTCGAGCGCATCCGGAAGACGTTGAGCATGCCGCCGTAGTAGAAGGGCTGATCGTCGATGCCGACGTGGTCGGCTTCATCCAGATACATGAAAATGCCGAGATCGCGGAGGGCCGGGTAGGTCTGCGGCGCCCACGAGCTCCCCGGCTGTCCGTAGGCCACCGGCGTGACGCCGAAGATCCGCTTCAGGTCCTGCACCCCGGCCAGCTCCCGGCGCCGGAACTCCGCCCGCCCCTCGTCCCACCCGGCGTTCTGCAGATACACCGCGGGGGTCGGCTGCTGGCTGTGGGTGTTCGAGTGGTAGCCGATGTCGTGACGGGCGAGCGCGGCAATCACGTCCCGCCGGCCGCGCTGCTCGAGCACACGCGCCTTTTCTCCCACCACCTTGAACGTCGCCCGCACCCCCAGCCGCGTCAGCATCTCCGCCAGCCGCCTGGTCGCGTCGTCGTCCTGCGGCAGGATGTAGTCCTCGGTGTCGAACCACAGCGTCACGTAGACGGGCGGGGTGCGATCCTGGGCGGACAGCCGCGGAGCCACGGCGAGGGCGGCAAGCAGCAACAGCAGTAGTCGTCGAGGCACGGCAAGCTCCAGGGATGAACGCGCAACGGCACGCGGCGCTCATCGTGTGCCGGACGCGTCGTGGTGTAAAGGGGATTCAGGAGGCCGACGGCAGCGCGTAGTCGTATTCCGTGCCGAGGATCTCGCCGCGCCAGTAGAGCTGTTCGGCGCCGTCGAGCGTCCATCCCACCTCGGCCCTCACCGGCACCCTGCGGCCGGTGCGCATTTCATACTGCCAGAACCGGCCCCGCCACGGCGTCAGCTCATAGCCCTGGTCCGTGGCCCGCGGCCGCATCCCTTCGACGCCGATGATGTCGCCGGACGGGGCGAACTCGAACACCACGGAGACCGTCGTGCCGCTGTCTGTGAGGCTCGCCTGTGCATGACGATCGTCGATGGCGGTCCACACCAGCCGCGGCCCCGGCACCAGCATGTCGGGCACCCACGGCGCCTCGGCAAGGTAGCGCATCAGCGCACCGGCATTGAGCTCCGGCGAGCCGGCCGCATCGACGACCGAGACCAGGCCGAGGGCTGAGCCCTGCATCGACCCGCGCCCGTTCATGTAGGTGTCGCGGACGAAGACCTTCACGAACGGCCGCATGTTCATGGTGGCGGCCCAGACGAAGGCCGGCGGTTCGCTCGTCACCGTCTGGGTCGCGGTGAAGGGAAACCAGCCACTTTCTGGCGACCGTGTCGTGCCTGCGGCAATCTGACGGAAGGTTCCGGACGAGGTGACCCTGGCGGTCCGGAGCGGACGGGGACCATCAGGCAGCGCCACCCGCAGGTAGCGCCGCACCGGCTCCGGCAGGCCGTCGACCGCCTGGTCGGGTGCCGCGGCGGGCACGATCGGATCCGGATGCGCCACCATTCGATGCACCAGCTCCGCGGTGCGGCGGTGGAATCGACCGGTCGCGCTACGCATGGCGACGGCGGCTCCGGCCAGTCCGGCCAGCGCCCCGCCACCTGCGATCCATCGTCCCTTGTTCAACATCGTGGAGTCAGTTCCGACAGCCTCTGCAAGAGCGGGACCTGCGCGTGCTGTCCGATGCTTTAGAATCACCTCATCATATGCCAGCCGAATTGCGCATGCGGTGCCAGCGCTGCGGGACGCAGATGGAGATGCGCGACCCGGCCCCTGGCGCACCGTGGAAGCCGGACCAGTTCTGGGTCTGCCCCCGATGCGGCCGCCACTTCTGGACAACCCATCCGGCGCCGCCGCCGCCGCCGTCAGCCCCCGGCGAGGCGCCCCCCCGGGATAGCGGGGGGACCGGAGGCCCATTCGGGGTCAGGCCCTAAAAAGTCCCGCCGCTAACTTGACTTCCCTGCCGGAAATCCCTAGACTGGCCCCGTTTTCAAGCTCAGCGTGCGGTTGGCATTCTTCGAGAGTCCACCGGCGCGGTTGTTCGGCAGGTCGTCGGCGCCTCCCAGTCTCGCGGGCCGCCTCCTCCGGCCCTCAACCCATGCTCAGCTTGCGAGGCCCTCGAGATAATCTCGCGGGCGCCGTTCATCGGAGGACACGGGTATGCCGACCGGGACTATCGCTCGCCTTCTGATCGATAAGGGATTCGGGTTCATTCGCGACGAAGGGGGAATCGAGCACTTTTTCCATCGCAGTTCGGTCCGCGGCGCCGTGTTCGAGCTGCTGCGCGAGGGCCAGCGGGTCGAGTTCACCCAGGAAGATTCCGGCAAGGGGCCCCGCGCCGGCGAAGTCCGCCTGCTCGAAGGCTGACCGCACCACCTCGCACGCCGGTCAGGCGGGGCTCAGGCCCCGCCGCTCCGGATCCCCCGCCGCACCCCCGATGTTCCACGCCGTGCGAAGCCGCCGCCTTGCCCTCCGCCTGCTGCTCGCGATCCTGACCACTGGCCTCGTCGCGCTGCTGGCCTTCCTCCCTTTCGCGGGCCGCTACCTCGTGCTGGAACAGCCGCTCGAGCACGCCGACGCCATCGTCGTCCTCGCCGGCGCACGCGTCGAGCGCTGGCTGGAAGCCGTGGATCTCTACCGCGCCGGCTGGGCGCCGCGGATCATCCTCAGCCGCGGTCAACTCGAACAGGCGGAGGTGCGGCTGCACGCGATGGGCATCCGCTTTCCGGAGGACGCCGACCTCGTCCGCGATGCCATGGTGCAGATGCAGATCCCCGCCGCCGCGGTGAACATCCTGCCGCAGTGGGTGGACAACACCGCCCAGGAAGCCGCCGCCGCCCACACGCTCGCCGTCGCGTCCGGATGGCAGCGGATCATCGTCGTCACCTCGAAGTACCATTCGCGCCGGACGGCGTACGCCTTCGCGCGGGAGTTCCGCAGCACGCCGGTGCGGGTGGTGGTCCACGTCAGCGCCTACGATCCGGCGGTCCCGCGACGCTGGTGGTCCGCGCGCCAGGACGTGCGCCAGGTGACCTCCGAGCTGCAGAAGCTCGTCGCCTACCGGCTGGGGCTCGGAGAATAACGCCCTCCCCGGGGCCGTCCGCCAGCGGCGGCACGCGCCTGCGGTACCATGAGACAGGGAAGTGAACGGGGCCCGGTGGCCCTCCCGGTCTTCAAAATCGGTCGCTGCCCGCGTTGAGCAGGCAGGCTGGGTTCGACTCCCAGGCACTTCCGC
>JAYTEJ010000488.1:0-3004 GCA_043735365.1 Acidobacteriota bacterium | reverse complement strand
TCAGAATATCGTCGAGATCGACTCCAGCGCCAGGTCGAGGGCTCGGGTCGGCAGCACCCCCAGGTAGAGAACGGCGATGACGGCCAGCGCCAGTCCCGCCAGGGCGGTCGCGGCGACGCGGGGCCGCGGCGCGTCGGTCCCTTCGGTCATGTACATCATCACCACGATGCGCAGGTAGAAGAAGACCGAGACCACGCTGGTCAGGACGCCGATGATCGCCAGCCAGTAGTGGCCTTCCTGCACCGCGGCGCTGAAGATGTACCACTTGCCGATGAAGCCGGCGGTCGGCGGCAGTCCGCCAAGCGACAGCAGGAAGATCGTCATCAGTCCGGCGAGGCCCGGGCGCGCCCGCCACAGCCCGGCGAAGTCGCGGAGCTCGTCGTGCGGCCGCTCCGCGGTCCCGAGCAACGCGACAATTCCAAGCGCCCCCATGTTGGTCACGGCGTAGGTCAGCAGGTAGAACAGGATCGCGGCCTTGCCGGTGCTGTTGGCCGCCACCAGCCCGAGCAGCAGGTAGCCGGCGTGGGCGATGCTCGAATACGCCAGCATCCGCTTGATGTTGGTCTGGACGACGCCGACCACGGTGCCGAGGATCATCGTCAGGGCGGCGAGCACCGACAGCACCGGGATCCAGTGCTCCTTGAGCGGCTCGAGGGGCGACAGGAACACCCGCACGAAGGCGGCGAAGGCGGCGGCCTTCACCGCCGTCGACATGAAGGCGGTGACGATGGTCGGCGCGCCCTCATAGGCGTCCGGCGTCCACATGTGGAACGGGACCGCCGAGACCTTGAAGGCAAACCCGACCGCCAGCAGCCCGACCGTCAGCAGCGCCAGCGTCGACGGCTCCCCCGCCGACTGGCGCGCCAGCACTTCGCCGATCTGTTCGATCCGCGTCGATCCGGACAGCGCGAAGGCGAAGGCGATGCCGTAGAGGAAGAACGCGCTCGAGAAGGCGCCCAGCAGGAAGTACTTGAAGGCCGCTTCGGCGCCGCCGGCGCTGGAGCGGCGGATGCCGGTCAGCACGTAGACCGCGAGCGACAGAATCTCGAGCGCCAGGAAGACCACCAGCAGGTCGGTCGCGGCCGCCATCATCATCATTCCGCAAATGGCGAACAGCGTCAGCGCGTAGTATTCCCCCGCCGGAATACCCTCCCGCTCGACCACATCCGCCGACATCAGCATCGTCAGGATGCCGATGGTGCAGAGGACCATGTTGATGAAGAGCGCGAAGTTGTCGGAGCGGATCACCCCGAGGCTGTGGGCATCCGTGTTCCACAGCAACCCCGAGACGATGGCGGCGCCAACCAGGCCGATGATGCCCAGCCAGGCAATCGGCATGCGCTCGCCGGGCTCGCGGAAGGCCTCGGCCACCATGGCGACAATCGCCGCGAGGGCGACGATGACGAGGGGAATGATGGCGGCGTATGCACTCATGACGGGCTACTCGCTGGCCGCGACGCGCGCGGCTGGATGATCGGATCCGGGCAGGCCCGCCCGCTGGCCCGCGCCGGGCGCCGGCGCCTGGCCTGCCGCCGCCGGGGCGCCATGGACCAGGGGCAGCGGCCGGGGCACCGCGCCGTAATTCCGGCCGGTGATGCGCTCGAGGGTGCGATTGACGGAGGGCTCCATCGGCCGCAGGAACACGCCCGGGAAGACCCCCATGACGATGCACATGGCGATGGTCGGGACCATCAGGACCCATTCCCGCGGCGTCAGATCCGGCAGCGACCGGTTCTTCGGGTTGGTGACCTCGCCGAAGTTGACGCGCTGGAACATCCACAGCATGTAGACCGCGGAGAGAATCACCCCGGTGGCGGCGAAGGCCGTGAGCTTCGCGTTCCACAGGAAGGCGCCGATCAGGATCAGGAACTCGCCGACGAAGCCGTTCATCCCCGGCAGCGCGATCGAGGCCAGCGTCAGCAGCAGAAAGGCGGCGACGAAGCGCGGCATCACCGCCTTGAGCCCGCCGTACTCGGCAATCATCCGCGTGTGGCGGCGGTCCGAGAGCATGCCGACGATCATGAACAGCCCGCCGGTGCTGACGCCGTGGTTGAGCATCTGGTAGACCGCGCCCTGCGCCCCCTGGACGTTCATCGCGCACAGCCCGAGCACCACGAAGCCGAGATGGCTGACGCTCGAGTAGGCGACCAGCTTCTTCATGTCGGGCTGGACCATCGCCACCAGCGCGCCGTAGACGATGCCGATGACGGCGAGGATGGCGATCCACGGCGCGAAGTACATCGCCGCCGCGGGGAAGAGCGGGAAGGCGAAGCGGAACAGCCCGTAGGTGCCCATCTTCAGCATCACCCCGGCCAGGATGATCGAGCCGGCGGTCGGCGCCTCGACGTGGGCGTCGGGCAGCCAGGTGTGGAACGGGAACAGCGGGACCTTGATCAGGAACGCCAGGGCAAAGGCGAGGAAGAACCAGACCTCGGTGTGCCACGCGAGCTGGACCCCGTAGAGGTCCTGGAGGTTGAAGCTGGGGGTCCCGGTCGCGGCGGCGTGGGCGTAGGCCAGGCCGATGATCGCGACCAGCATCAGCACGCTGCCGGCCATGGTGTAGAGGATGAACTTCACCGCCGCGTAGACGCGGCGTTCGTAGCCCCAGATGCCGATCAGGAAATACATCGGGATGAGGACGAAGTCCCAGAAGACGTAGAACAGGAACAGGTCGACGGCGACGAACACCCCGAGCATCGAGGTCTCGAGCGCGAGGATGAAGAACGAGAACATCTTGACGTTCTTGTGCACCGAGTCCCACGACGACAGCAGCGCCAGTGGCGTCAGGAAGCCGGTCAGGACGACGAGCAGCAGGCTGATGCCGTCGACGCCGATCAGGTACTGGATGCCGAAGGCGGGGATCCAGGCGTGGCGCTCGACGAACTGGTAGTCGGCACTGCCCGGGTCGAACCGCCACCACAGCAGCAGCGTCGCCAGGAAGGTGGCGAGCGACACCGCCAGCGCCAGCGTGCGGACGATCGGCTCGCGGCCGCGATCGTCGCCG
>JAYTEJ010000487.1:0-2032 GCA_043735365.1 Acidobacteriota bacterium | reverse complement strand
GCCGTTCCGCTATCGCGATCTGGGCAATATGGCGACCATCGGACGCGCCTCCGCGATTGCCGACTTCGGCTGGCTGCGGCTGAGCGGCTGGGTGGCCTGGATGGCGTGGCTGTTCGTGCACATTCTGAATCTGATTGGTTTCAGGAACCGCCTGGTGGTGATGGTGCAGTGGGCGTGGGCCTACTTCAGCTACCAGCGCTCGGTACGGCTGATCACCGGCGATCCCGACCGCGGCAGGTTGCCTCGGTGAAGACCCGCGCGGCGCTGCTAGCGGCGGCGCTGGCGGCTGCCCTCGTGCCTGTTCGTCCGGCCTTCGTCGAGAACTGGTACTCGAATCTTCTTTATCCCCGACTGCAGCAGGCACTCACCCCGCTCGTCAACCTCCTGCCGATCGCCATCCTCGACCTGGCGGCCGCGGTCTCCGTCGCGGCGCTGGCGCTCATCCTGTTCCGCCGTGCGCGGCGCAGCGGCTGGCGCCGGGCGCTGCTGCGGACGACGGGCACGCTGGTGTCGGCCGCGGCCGCCGGCTATCTGCTCTTTCTGGTCCTGTGGGGGCTCAACTACCGCAGGGTGCCGCTCGAGGAGAAGCTCGACTACGACAGCGCCCGGGTCACGATCGACGCCGCGGCGCAGCTGGGCGACGTCTCCGCGGTCGCGCTCAACCGCGGCTTCGCGGCGGCGCACCGGCAGGTGTGGTCGCCGGCCTCGCTCGCGGCGTCGTTCGCCGCCTCGCTCGGACAGCTCAACGGGCCGGCCGGCACGGTCCCCGGCGTGCCGAAATCATCCCTGCTGACGTTCTATTTCCGGCAGGCGGCCATCGACGGCATGACCGATCCGTTCTTCCTCGAAATCATCGTCAATCCCGACCTGCCCGACGTCGAGCGCCCATTCGTCGTCGCCCACGAGTGGGCACATCTGGCGGGATATGCCGATGAAGCGGAGGCCAATTTCGTGGCGTGGCTGACCTGCCTGCACGGCGATGCCCTCGCGCAGTACAGTGGCTGGCTGGCGTCCTACGAACAGGCGATGGGCCGGCTGCCCCCAGGCCGGCGCACGCAGGTGACCAGGCTGGGGGAAGGCCCGGCGGCGGACCTGCGCGCCATGACCGCGCGCTACCGGCGGTCGTCTCCGGTGGTTCGCGAGGCAGCGCGGGAGATCTACGACGGCTACCTGCGGGCCAATCGGGTTGCGGACGGGATCGACAGCTACGATGCGGTGCTGCGGCTGATGATCGGCACCCGCTTCGGACCCGGCTGGACTGGCGGGGTGCGCTAGTCCCCTGGACTAGCCCGGGCGGCCTCGCGCCCCTTCGGCCGCCAGCGGTCCGCGTTTTGCTATGCGGGGTCGGTAGGTGGAACGTCGAGCTGGTCGAGGTCGTTCGCGGACACCGGCTCTGGCGTGCGCCCGGTGCGCAGGTCGTCGGGATCAACGTCAGGGCTGTGGGGATGGAGCTCGACGTCGCGCCATTTCCGCCAGCCGCACTGGTGACAGCGGTACGGCTGCTGGTCGCTCAGCCGCCGCCGGAGCCGTTCCAGGGCATGGCGCGGCTGCGACGGAAAGACGCGTGCCGAATGGCAGGACGGGCATTGCATGAAACGATCACCAGGGGGACGCGCCTCGAATCCTACCACGAGCCCGGCTCAGGGCCTCGACGCCATCCGTCTCGATCCCAAAGTGTCGGCGCGGGAAGCCGGCCTGCGGTATACGGCCGATACCGTTCCGGGGATTCGCCGGGTGCGCCGCAGCGGCACGGTGCGCTACGTCGGACCGGATCATCGAGTGGTGCGGAGTGCCGAGCAGCTGACGCGGATCCGCGGCCTGGTCATTCCCCCGGCCTGGACCGACGTCTGGATTGCGGTCGACCCGCGCGGCCATCTGCAGGCGACCGGGCGCGACGCCCGCGGCCGCAAGCAGTATCGCTATCACCCGCGCTGGCGTGAGGTGCGCGACGACACCAAGTATCACCGCATGATCGCGTTCGCGCGGGCGCTGCGCGCCATCCGCCGGCGCACGGCGGCCGATCTCAAGGGTG
>JAYTEJ010000486.1:0-3341 GCA_043735365.1 Acidobacteriota bacterium | reverse complement strand
TTCCTGATCCTGTTCTTCTACGTCTGGATGCGCTGGACGCTGCCGCGCTACCGCTACGACCAGCTGATGGAGTTCGGCTGGAAGTTCCTGCTGCCGGCGGCGGTGGTCAACCTGTTCGTCACCGCGGCGGTGATTCTGTGGGTGGGATGACAGCAAAGTGCCAGGGTGCCAAAAGTGCCAGAGTGCGACGGTGCCAGAGTGCTGAGAGTGCGGGATAAGCAATGGATGTAGCGGTCTTTTACATTGGCGCGGCGGTGGCGGTGCTGGCGTCGCTGTTGGTCGTGGCGCAGCGCAACCCGATGCACAGCGTGATGCTGCTCATCACTTCCTTTGGCGCGCTGGCCGCGCTCTACGTGCTGCTCGACGCCCCGTTCACCGCGGTGACGCAGATCATCATCTACGCCGGCGCCATCATGGTGCTGTTCCTGTTCGTCGTCATGCTCCTCAACGTCCCGAAGGAGGACCCGCTGCCGGCCTCGGCCTCGGCGCTGCTCGGGCCGACCGGGATGCGCATCGCGGTGCTGCTCTCGGCAGCGCTCGCCCTCGAGCTGGTCTGGGCGATGTCGCGGATGGGGCCGGTGTGGTTTTCGGAGGGGCCCTCGGCGACCTCGGTGAGCTCGGTGACGATGATCGGCGTCGCCCTCTTCACCCGGCACGCCTTCGCCTTCGAGGCGACCTCGATCCTGATCCTGGTGGCGATGGTCGGCGCGGTGGTGCTGGCGCGGAAGGAAGAACGTTCATGATCGGCCTCAATCACTACCTGATCCTCTCGGGTGTGCTGTTTTCGATCGGCACCGCCGGGGTCTTCCTCCGCCGCAACCTGATCACCGTGCTGCTCTCGATCGAGATCATGCTGAACGCCGTCAACCTGACCTTCGTCGCGGTCGGGCGCTACCGCGGCACGGTCGACGGCCAGATCATCACCTTCTTCGTCATGACCGTCGCCGCCGCCGAGGCCGCCGTCGGCCTTGCTCTCGTGATTTCGCTCTTCCGGCACCGCGAGACGCTCAACCCAGACGCCTTCGAGTCGCTCAAGTGGTAGGCATGCTCTTACTGATTCCGCTGCTGCCGTTAGCCGGCTTCCTCCTCAACGCGCTGTTCGGACGGCGGCTGCCGAAGTCGATCTCCGGCGGCGCCGCCTGCGCCGCGATGCTGGCGTCGTTCGCGGTCGCGGTCGCCGCGGTGCTGGCGATGGGCCGCAGCGACGCCGGCGCGATCCAGCAGGACGTCTTCACCTGGATGTCCTCCGGGACGCTGCGGGTGCCGTTCTCGCTGCGCCTCGATCATCTCGCCTCGATCATGATCCTGGTGATCACCGGCATCGGCTCGCTGATCCACATCTACTCGACCGGCTACATGCACGACGAGTCGGACGCCGAATACGCCCGCTACTTCTCCTACCTCAACCTCTTTGCCGCCTTCATGCTGGTGCTGGTCCTCGGCGCCAGCTTTCCGGTGATGTTCGTCGGCTGGGAAGGGGTCGGGCTCTGCTCCTACCTGCTGATCGGCTTCTGGTTCAAGAAGAAGTCGGCCGCCGACGCCGGCAAGAAGGCCTTCATCGTCAACCGCATCGGCGACTTCGGCTTCATCCTCGGGATGCTGCTGATCTTCGCCACCTTCGGCACGCTCGACTTCCAGCAGGTCGCCGCCGCGGCCGACGCCCGGGCCATCGAGCACGGCGCCATGGGGGTGATGACCGTCGCCACGCTGCTGCTGTTCCTCGGCGCCACCGGCAAGTCAGCGCAGATTCCGCTCTACGTCTGGCTCCCGGACGCGATGGAAGGCCCGACCCCGGTCTCGGCCCTCATCCATGCCGCGACCATGGTCACCGCCGGCGTCTACATGATCGGCCGCAATGCCGTCCTCTTCTCGCATGCGCCGACGACGCTGGCGGTGGTGGCGGGGATTGGGGCGGCCACGGCGCTGATGGCCGGGACGATTGGCCTGGTGCAGAACGACATCAAGCGGGTGCTGGCCTACTCGACCGTCTCGCAGCTCGGCTACATGTTCCTGGCGATGGGCGTCGGCGCCTACGCGGCCGGCATCTTCCATCTCTACACCCATGCCTTCTTCAAGGCGCTGCTGTTCCTGGGGTCGGGCGCGGTGATTCACGCCCTGGCCGGGGAACAGGACCTGCGCAACATGGGCGGCCTCAGGAAGCACCTCCCGATCACCTACTGGACGTTCCTGATCGGGGCGCTCGCGATTGCCGGCGTGCCGCTGCTGTCCGGGTTCTTCAGCAAGGACGAGATCCTCTACCGCACCTTCACCGCCACCAACTCGAACCGGCTGCTGCTCTGGGGGATTGGCGCGGTGACGTCGCTGCTGACCGCGACCTACATGTTCCGGCTGGTGTTCCTCGCCTTCCACGGCAACCGACGCCACGACGCGCCGGCCAAGGCGCACCCGGAGGAAGAGGAGCCGGCCGCGCACGGCGCCCAGGCCGCCGCTCGCGACGTCCATGCGGCGCACGGCGCGCACGCTGGCCACGGCGCCGGACAGCACCTCCACGACGCTCCGGCGTCGATGGCCATCCCGCTCATCGTCCTGGCGATTGGCTCGGTGCTGGCGGGCTACGTCGGCGTCCCCCATGCGCTCGGCGGCTCGAACCGGATTGAAGGCTACCTGGAGCCGAGCTTCGAGGTGACCGAGCTGGCGCGCGCCTCGCGGCGCGGGCCGGAGGCCGGGCCGGTGGCTGCCGCACCGCAGGAAGCCGAGCCGGTCCACGGCAACGGCGACGCCGGCGGCGAGAGGTCCACCGAGCTGCTGCTGATGGCCATCTCGAGCGGCATCGCGCTCGCCGGCATCGGCATCGCCGCCTACTTCTGGCTGCGCAACCGTCCCGCCGCCGACCGGATGGCGCGGAGCATGTCGGGCGTCTACGGGCTGCTCTCGAACAAGTATTACGTCGACGAGATCTACGACGCCGCGGTCGTCCAGCCGATCAAGCTGTTCTCGACCGGCGGGCTCTGGAAGGGCATCGACGTCGGGGTCGTGGACGGCGCCGTCAACGGCGTCGGCATGGCGGTGCAGACAGGCAGCACCGGCCTCCGGCGCCTCCAGACCGGCTCGGTGCGGACCTACGCGGCGGCGCTCTTCCTTGGCGTGGTGGTGATCCTGGGGTTCTACCTGTGGCGATGACGCCCGGGCGGAACGACCCCTTTTCAGTGTAGCGACATGCTTTCAGTTATTGTTTTTCTGCCTCTCGTCGGCGCCATTCTCGTGCTCCTGGCCGGCGGCCGCGGCGACGATCGCGGCCGCGAGCCGATCGTCCGCACGCTGGCGCTGGCGGTGTCGCTCGCCACCTTCCTGGCGACGCTGCTGCTGTGGTGGCGGTTCGA
>JAYTEJ010000485.1:0-6631 GCA_043735365.1 Acidobacteriota bacterium | reverse complement strand
GAGCTTGCGGACCACCGGGATGGCGGAGATGTCGAGCGTGTTGCGGGTGTAGCTCTCGAAGGTGCGGATGCCGCGCTCGCAGAGCATGACGTCGGTGTTGCCGCCGGCGAGGATGTACTCCGCCGACAGCAGCCACTCCTCGATCGTCGCCGAGTTGCCGCGCTTGAGCAGCACCGGGATACGGGCGTGCCCGAGCTCGCGCAGCAGCGTGAAGTTCTGCATGTTGCGGGCGCCGACCTGGAGGATGTCGGCGTACTTGCCGATGGTCTCGAGCTGGCTGATGTCCATGATCTCGGAGACCAGCTTGAGGTGGTGCCGGTCGGAGGCGCCGCGCAGCATCTTCAGCCCCTCTTCCCCCAGCCCCTGGAAGCTGTAGGGGGAGCTTCGCGGCTTGTAGGCGCCGCCGCGCAACACCTTGGCGCCGGCGCGCTTGACCGCCACGGCCGCGGCCTCGACCTGCTCCTCGTTCTCCGCCGAGCAGGGCCCGGCCATGACGATCACCTCGTCGCCGCCGATGCGGACGTCGCCGACCGAGATGACGCTGTTCTCGGGCTTGAAGGTGCGGCTCGCGAGCTTGTACGGCTCGGTGATGCGCACCACCTCCTGCACTCCCTCGAGCATCTCCAGCAGCCGCGGATCGCGCTGCCGGCCGCCGCCGACGGCGCCGATCACGGTCCGCAGCGCCCCGCTCGAGCGGTGCACGTCGAATCCCATCTCCACCAGCTGGGCGATCACCCGCTGCACCTGTTCGTCCGTCGCCCGTTCCTGCATTACGACAACCATGATTACCTTCTGTATTGAAACCGAATTCAGCGCGTCCTGCCTGCTTCCCGCTCGCGACTCTCTACTCCGGCGGCGTGCCCTGGGCGGCGGTGTCGGCGATGCGCTCCAGCCGGCGCGCTTCGTCGATGATGCGCTCGAACAGGCGCTTCACCGCGCCGTCGTCCAGCGGGCCGGCGTTGATGTGCTGGACGTGATGCAGCACCTCCGCCTCCCGTCCCGGCTGATAGACCTCGAGGCCGGCGACCTTCTTCTCGTGGCCGATCGCCAGCGCGCAGCCGGCGCGGGCGTTGAGCAGCGCCACCAGCTGCTCGTCGATCTCGTCGATCTGCCGCCGCAGGTCGTCGAGCTGGCTCACAGCTCGCTCTTCAGCCAGCGGACGTACTCGCCCGCCCGATGCGCCAGGTCCGCTTCGCCGGCATGATCGGCAATCACCTGCACCAGCGCGCTCCCCACCACCGCGGCGTCGGCCGCCTCGCAGGCGCGAGCCACGTGCGCCGGAGAGGAGATGCCGAAGCCGATCGCCACCGGCAGACCGGACTGCGCCCGCACCCGGGCCACCAGGGCGCTGACGTCGGCGGCGAGATCGTCGCGGACGCCGGTCACCCCCAGGCGCGAAATCACGTACAGGAACCCGCGCCCGAGCTCTCCCGAGCGGCGGATGCGTGCGTCGGTCGTCGTCGGGCTGATCAGAAAGATGGGGTCGAGGCCGGCGTCGATCATCGGCTTGCGCAGCGGCTCAGCCTCCTCCACCGGGTAGTCGAGAATCAGCACCCCGTCCACGCCGGCGTCCTTCGCGGTCCGCGCGAAGACAGCCGGATCCATCCGCAGCACCGGGTTGGCGTAGGTGAAGAGCACAATCGGGGTCTCGACCGAGGCGCGCACGCCGCGCACGATCTCGAGCGCGCCGCGCAGCGACGTGCCGCCGGCCAGCGCCCGCTCGGTCGCCCGCTGGATCACCGGGCCGTCGGCCAGCGGATCGGAAAACGGCACCCCCACCTCGAGGACGTCGGCGCCCGACCGCGCCAGCGCCAGCAGGATCTGCACCGAGGCGTCGGGGTTGGGATCGCCCGCCGTCACGTAGGTGACGAGGCCGCCGCGCTTGCGCGTCCGCATGCCGCGGAACGCCTCTTCAAGGCGCGACATCGGCCTGCTTCGCTTCCTGCGCCTGCCTGGCGTCGAGCGCCTTGCGGATGCTGATCACGTCCTTGTCCCCCCGGCCCGAGAGGTTGACGAGGAGAATCTCCTCCTTTTTCATCGCCGGCGCCAGGCGCAGCGCATGGGCGACCGCATGGGACGACTCCAGCGCCGCCAGAATACCCTCCTCCTTTGCCAGCCGCTGAAACGCCGCCAGCGCATCGTCGTCGTCCACCCAGGTGTATTCGGCACGGGCGGAGTCGTGGAGCCAAGCGTGCTCGGGCCCGACCGAGGCGTAGTCGAGCCCTGCGGAAATCGAATGCGTGAGCTCGATGTTGCCGTCGGCATCCTGCAGCACGTAGCTGCGCGTTCCCTGGAGCACGCCCGAACTGCCGCCGGCGAAGCGCGCCGCATGCTCGCCGGAGCGGATGCCGCGGCCGCCGGCCTCGACGCCGATCAGCTTGACCGCGGCATCGGCGATGAAGGCGTCGAAGATCCCCATGGCGTTGCTGCCGCCGCCGACGCAGGCGACGATCGCGTCAGGCAGCCGCCCGAGCGCCTCCAGGCACTGGGCGCGCGCCTCCTGGCCGATCACCGACTGGAACTCGCGGACCATCAGCGGATACGGGTGCGGGCCGAGCACCGAGCCCAGCAGATAATAGCTGTGCTCGACCGTCGTCACCCAGTCGCGCATCGCTTCGTTGATGGCGTCCTTCAGCGTCCGGGCGCCGCTGTCGACGCGGCGGACAGTGGCCCCGAGCAGCTCCATGCGGAAGACGTTGAGCGACTGGCGCTCCATGTCCTCCGCCCCCATGTAGACGTCGCACTCGAGGCCGAGCAGCGCGCAGACGGTGGCAGTGGCGACGCCGTGCTGCCCGGCGCCGGTCTCGGCAATCACCCGCCGCTTGCCCATCCGCCGCGCCAGCAGCGCCTGGCCGAGCGCGTTGTTGATCTTGTGCGCGCCGGTGTGGGCGAGGTCCTCGCGCTTGAAGAAGACGCGGGCGCCGCCGAGCGCTTCGGACAACCGCCGCGCTTCGTAAAGCGGCGTCGCCCTGCCGACGTAATCGCGCAGCAGCCGCTCGAGCTCGGCGCGGAAGGCCGGATCGGCGCGGGCGTCGAGGTACGCCTTTTCCAGCTCCTCGACCGGCGCGACCAGCGTTTCCGGGACGAAGCGGCCGCCGTAGGCGCCGTAGTAACCGCGCGCGTCCGGGTCGCGCTGTCCAAACGATGACTGCATGCTCATTTCAACCCTGATCGTTCCTGACGCTGTGCCGCGGCGGCGACCGCGGCAAAGAAGGCGCGCAGCCGCGCCGCATCCTTCACCCCCGGGGCCGATTCGACACCGGAGGAGACGTCAATCATGTACGGACGGACCCGCTCGATGGCCTCGCCCACGTTCTCCGCGGTCAGCCCGCCCGACAGAATCGTCCGCCGGCGGGCCGCAATCGATGCCGCGACCGCCCAGTCGATCGTTCGCCCGGTGCCGCCGCGGCGAATCGGATCGTGGGCGTCGAGCAGCACCGTGACGTCCGCCGGCACGGAGTCCACGACCGACAGATCGAAGATCTCCGGCACCGGGACCGCCTTGACGATCGGCAGCGCCAGCGCCGCGTAGTCCGCGGCCGCCTCCGAACCGTGGAGCTGAACCGTCGTCATTCCGGCCCTGGCCGCGACGTCGTCAATCTCGGCGGCGCCCTGGTCCACGAAGACACCGACGCGGAGGATGCCGGCAGGCAGCGCCGATGAAATCGCTGCAGCCGTTTCCGGGTCGACCATCCGCCGGCTGCCCGGCCAGAAGATGAAGCCGATCGCCGCCGCCCCGAGCTCCACCGCCAGCCGTGCATCCTCGACACGGCGGATGCCGCAGACCTTCACGCCCGGCGCCGCCAAGGACATGGTCATCGTCCGCACAGCTTTCGCAGCGCCTCGCCGGGATCGGGCTCGGTGATGAGGCGCTCCCCGACCAGGAACGCGTGGTAGCCGGCGCCGCCCAGCCGGACGAGATCGGATGACGTCCGGATGCCGCTCTCCGCGACCGCGGTGACGTGCGCGGGGAGTCGTTCGGCGACCGCGTCCAGCACGCCGATGTCGATTTCGAGCGTCCGGAGATTGCGGCTGTTGACGCCGATGGTCCGCGCCCCGGCGTCCACCGCCTGCTGCATCTCTTCGACGCTGTGCGCCTCGACCAGCGCCGCCAGCCCGAGCGCCTCCGCCTGCTCGATCAGCCGCACCAGTTCCCGCGGCTCGAGCGCCGCGACAATCAGCAGCGTGGCGTCGGCCCCGAGCACCACCGCCTCCATCAACTGGTACTCCGAGACGATGAAGTCCTTGCGCAGCAGCGGGACCTCCACTGCCGCGCGCACGTCGCGGAGGTGCTGCGGGTCGCCGTCGAAAAAGGCCGGCTCGGTCAGCACCGAGATCGCGGCGGCGCCGGCGGCGGCATAGGCCCGGGCGTGCGCGGCGGGGTCGTACTGTGGCCGCAGCACCCCCTTCGACGGCGACCGCCGCTTGCACTCGGCGATGACTCGCGCCCCTTCGGGCAGCGCGATTCCGTCCGCTGCCCGCAGCGCCGCCTCGAACGCCTGTCCGCGCGGGCTTCTGGTCCGCGTCTTCGCCAGCGCGTCGAGCGGCTGCCGCGCCTCGCGGACCTCGACGATTCGCCGGGTGGCGGAGACGATGGTGGCGAGCAGGTCGGCCGGTGCGGTCGCGGTCATGGAGCCACCGCCGGATCGCCGCCCGTGGACAGCGACACCATCTGCTCGAGCGCGCCGGCGGCGCGGCCGCTGTCGATGGCCGCCGCTGCCGCCGCCAGCCCTTCCTGTATGGTCGCCGCCCGGCCGGCGATGAGCAGCGCCGCCGCGGCGTTCAGGAGGACGATGTCGCGTGCCGGCCCCGGCCGTCCGTCGAGGATCGCCCGCGCGATGACCGCGTTCTCGGCGGCATCGCCGCCGCGCAGATCCTCGGGGCTGGCCTTCGGCACACCGAAATCGGCGGGGTGCACGTAGAACGTGCCGACGGCGCCATCCCGGCACTCCGACACCTTCGTATAGCCGGTCGTCGAGATCTCGTCGAGGCCGTCGGCGCCGTGCACCACCCAGGCGCGCTCGGATCCCAGCAGCGCCAGCGATCGCGCCACCAGTTCCGTCAGCTCCGGCCTCGGCACGCCGACCAGCTGACGACGGGCGCCGGCCGGATTGGTCAGCGGCCCCAGCAGGTTGAAGGCCGTCCGTACTCCCAGATCCTTCCGCGCCTGCGCGGCATGCTTCATCGAGGGATGAAACGTCGGCGCAAAGAAGAAGGCGATGCCGGCGGTGTCGAGGCAGGCCTCGACGACAGCCGGCGGCGCGTCGATGGCGACGCCGAGCGCTTCGAACAGGTCGGCGCTGCCGCACCGGCTCGAGACCGATCGGTTGCCGTGCTTGGCGACGCGCACGCCGCACGCCGCCAGCACCAGCGCCGCGACGGTCGAAACGTTGAACGTCCCGGCGCGATCGCCGCCGGTCCCGCAGGTGTCGAAGACGTCGTCGAACCGCCTGGTCAGCGGCGCCGAGCGGCGCCTCATCGTTCGCGCCAGCCCGACGATCTCCGACGGGCGCTCCCCCTTCATCGTCAGACCCACGAGCAGCCCGGCGACCTGGGCCGGCTGGGCGCGCCCTTCCATGATCTCGGCCATCGCGGCCGCGGCCTCGTCGGTGGTGAGGTCTTCGCGCCGCTGGAGCTTCTCGATGAGTGCAGCGAACATTTCTAGAGGTCCAGGAAATTGCGGAGCAGCGTCCGCCCCTCGTCTGTCAGGACCGACTCGGGATGGAACTGGACGCCGTGGACGGGAAAGGTGCGGTGGCGCAGGCCCATGATGGTGCCGTCCTCGCTGTGGGCCGCCGCCTCGAGCGCCTCGGGCAGCGGCGCGGCGACAACCAGCGAGTGATACCGGCCGGCGACGAACGGATGCGAGACGCCGCGGAACACGCCCTTGCCGTCGTGCTCGACCGCCGACACCTTGCCGTGCATCAGCTCGCCGGCGCGGACCACGGTGCCGCCGAAGGCGATGCCGATGCTCTGGTGGCCGAGGCAGACGCCGAGCACCGGCAGCCGCGGCCCGAACTGGCGGATGGCCTCGATCGAGATGCCGGCCTCCTCCGGCCGCCCCGGCCCCGGCGAGATGACGATGCGCTCGGGCGCCATGGCTTCGATGCCGCCGAGCGTGATCTCGTCGTTCCGCTTGACCACCAGCGAGGCGCCGAGCTCGCCGAAATACTGCGCCAGGTTATAGGTGAACGAGTCGTAGTTGTCGATGAGCAGCAGCATCAGAGCCCCGCCTCGGCCATGGCGAGGGCGGTCAGCACCGCCTTCGCTTTGTCGCGTGTTTCCTCGTACTCGGCCGACGGGATCGAGTCGGAGACGATGCCGGCGCCGGCCTGGATGCGGGCGCGGCCGTTGCGAATCGTGATGGTGCGGATGGCGATGCAGAAGTCGAGATTCCCGGCGAAGTCGATGTAGCCGACCGCGCCGGCGTAGAGGTCGCGCCGGGTTGGCTCGAGCTCCGAGAGGATCTGCATCGCCCGGATCTTCGGTGCCCCGGAGACCGTGCCGGCCGGGAAGCAGGCGACCAGCGCGTCGAGGTAGTCGCGATCGGCGGCGAGCTTGCCGTCCACGGTCGAGACCAGGTGCATGACGTGCGAGTAGCGCTCGATCGACATGTACTGCGGCACCCGGA
>JAYTEJ010000484.1:0-4262 GCA_043735365.1 Acidobacteriota bacterium | reverse complement strand
GCAGGGCATGCGGCTCGCGGCCGTCGGCGTCGTGGTGGGCGTGGCGGGGTCGTTCTTTCTCGCGAAGCTGATCGCGACGATGCTCTACGGCGTGACGGTGCGGGATCCACTGGTGTTCGCCGGGGTGCCGCTGCTGCTGACCGCGGTGGCGTTCGTGGCGGTGTGGTTCCCGGCGCGGCGCGCCAGCCACGTCGATCCGATTGTCGCCCTCCGCTACGAGTAGGGCGGGACGCGTTTCCCGCGCACGGTGCCGATCGAAGGGGACAGACCGGCCACACCGTCAAGGCGTGGCGGTCAGCATCGCAGTGGCGATGGCGGTCCATTCCTCGTCGAAGCTGCCGGTCGCGACCGGACGGCTGGCCCTGCGATACCAGTAGCCGGCATTCGCGAGGTCCTTCTCTTTCCGGTGAAGGAACGCGTGAATCCACGCGCCGTCGGGGTCGTCGATGTCCTGGGCGACGTCGTGGGCGGCCTCCCAGTCGCCGCGCCGATCGTGCCAGAGGGCGAGCAGGGCGGGAGCCAACCCGCGAGGCGGGCGTTTCTGGTCCGTGGTGGCGATGAAGTCCTCGAGCGTCACGGACTGATCCTACACACAGTCTGGCGAAAGCGGGACGAGCGCGGCCGTTATCGTCCGAGCCGCAGGCGGAAGCCGCCGCTGACGAAACGCGGCGATCCAACCGTCGTCGGCAGGGTGCCGACGAAATACTCCGCATCGAGCAGGTTCTGGACGGCGAGGAAGAGTTCCAGATTGCGACCGAGCGCCCGAGACGCGGTTGCGTCCAGCAGGCGGTAGCCCGGCAGCCGCCGGCTGACGAGGTTGAGGTCGTCGTCGAACTGCGTGCCGAGCAACTGGACGCTGGCCGCCACGGTGATCAGCCGGGCGTTGGTGTAGGACACCCTGACAGATCCCCGGTGCACCGGCACCTGCGGGAGAAAGCGGCCGACCAGCTCAGGGCTGGAGGGATTGCGCGTCACGCGGGCCTGGTCGTAGACGTAGGCGCCGCCAACCCGCCATTCGGTCCCGAGCCGGTATTCGGCGTCGCTCTGCACGCCCCAGATCCGCGTCCGTCCGAGATTCTGCCGCTGCTGGGTGACGGAGGTTGGTGTGCTGCGCGCGCGGTCGGTGACGTTCGACACCGGGTCGGTGACCCGATTGTCGAACCAGGTCGAGCGCAGCGTCAGCGATCGCAGCGGCGTGACCGTGATCCCCGCCTCGCCGCCCACCAGCCGCTCGGGGCCGAGCGAGGGATTGGCGAGCGTCAGGGTCGAGCCGACGCGGAACTGACGATAGAGCTCGTTGAGGGTCGGCGCGCGAAAGCCCCAGCCGATGTCCCCCCACAGGTCCACCTTGCTGCCGACGTGATAGACCGCCGCGGCGCGCGGGCTGGCGACGACGGAGTCGCGATCGGGCAGGCTGGCGACGTTGCCGCTGGTCGGGGCGCCGGTGGCGGCGGAGCTCTCGAGGTTGTGGCCGTCGTAGTTGCGCCAGCGATCGAGGCGGGCGCTGAGGGTGACGGTGAGCTGCGGCGCGGGCACGATCAGGTCCTGCACGTAAAGGCCCACACTGCGCTGCGTGCCGCCGGAGACGCGGTTCAGCACCACCTGCGTGCCGGTGATGGGATCCAGGGTGTTCTCGCGGCTGTCGCCGTCCACCCAGCGCCAGTCCGCTCCGGCGGTCAGGAACTGGCTGGCGCCAACGGCGCGGGACCACTGCAGCATGCCGCCGACGCTCTTCGTGGGGACAGTCTGCCGCAGCGACATGCGGCCGATATTGCGCGCCGGCGTCGAGGCGGGCACGGCCAGGAAGGTGCTGTGGAACCGCTCCGCATCGGTGAAGATCGTGGCCTGTACGAGCCCGACGCGCCCGAGCTGCGCCTTGACCCCGGCGCTGGCCGACGTCCAGCGGGTATCGTTCGCCTCCGCGGCGCCGTCGATCGTGCTGTGCTTGCCGTTGTCGCGGTTCTCTTCGAAATACCCGAGTCGCGCGAAGGCGCGCAACCTCGGACCGGCGGTGTATTCGGCCTTGAGATTGGCGTTCCAGAAGTTGACGGCGGCGTTGTTGTCGACCCGGCCGCGCTCCGAGGCGCGGACGACAGGGTAGCCGTCGGTGCTGAAGAGATTCCCATCCACCGAAACGCCCAGGCGCCCGCGGCGGTCGCTGGCGTAGAAATCTGCCTTCGGCGTAGTGCGGGATCCGTACTGCGATTTCATCTCGAAGGTCCGCGGTGCCGGCGCGGCGGTAATGACGTTGATCACCCCGCCCATGGCGTAGTTGCCGTACAGGCTCGAGCTCGAGCCGTCCACGACCTCGATGCGCTCGGCGGTCTCGATTGGAATCCTCGACCAGTAGACCCAGCCGCCGAACGGGTCGTTGATCGGGACGCTGTCGAGCATCACCAGAGTCCGGCTGACGCCGCTCGGGCCGACGCCGCGGAGCGAGACCCCCTGCGCCGTGGGATGCGATGCCAGGCTGCTCGTCCGCCGGAACAGGCTGAAGGTCGGCACCTGCCGGAGCACGTCGTCGGCCACCACTGCCGGCGACTGGCGGATGTCTTCGCGGCCGAGCACGTTGATGCTCGCCGGAATGTCGCGCATGCGCCGCTCGCCGCGCACCGCGGTGACGGTGACCGATTCGGTGACGCGCTCCGGGAACACCACGAGATCGAGCGGCCGCGGCGCCGCGCCGGACGGCAGCGCGCGCGTGGTCTCGGCAAACCCCGGCGCGCGGACGAGCACGACGCCGCCGCTGCTGTCGATATTCACCGAGAACCGTCCGTCGGGGCCGGTCGTGGTTTCGTGTTCACGAGCGGCGGTCCGGACGACGACGGCCGCACCAGGGATGAGGCCGCCATTCTCGTCGCGGACGCTGCCGGTGAGGGTGATTGGCGACGGCAGCGGGGACGCCGCCGGCTGCTGCAGGAACGCGACGCATCCGCGGCACCCTGGGAGGATTCCCGGCGTCGAGGCGTGGATGACAAGCGCGACGACCGCAACGAACATGCAATCTCCATCCCGAGCAACGGCGGCCGTGAGGGTCGCGGCGGGCGCCTCGGTCCATTACCATAATGACATGCCTCACTGGGCGCTCGCGCTCCTGTTCGTGCTCGGGCAGTTCAGCCAGGCCGGCGTCGGGGAACTGCGGCTGACCGTCGCCGACAGCGCCGGGCTGCCGCTACCGGGCGCCGTCCGGATTGCCAGCGAATCGAACCAGATTCACCAGACGGTCGAGACCGATGCCGAGGGCCGCGCCGTGGCCAGGAGGCTGCCGTTCGGCCGCTACCGGCTGGAGGTGGCGCGCAGCGGGTTCGCGACGCTGACCCGCCTGGTCGAGGTGCAGTCGGCGCTGCCGGCCAGCTATACGCTGCAGTTGAGCCTGGCGCCGCTCAGCGACGAGGTCACCGTCACGGCGCGCGACACGCTGCTCGATCCCCGCCGCACCTCCTCGTCGCACCGCATCGGCGACCGGCTGCTCGACCAGCGAACCAGCGCGATGCCGGGTCGTTCGCTTCCCGACCTCGTCAACACCCAGCCGGGCTGGCTGCTCGAGGCCAACGGCATCCTCCACCCGAGGGGATCGGAGTATCAGACGCAGTACGTCGTCGACGGGCTGCCGCTGACCGACAATCGGTCGCCGGCCTTCGCGCCTGAGCTCGAGGCCGGCGACGTCCAGGGCATGAACATCCTGACCGGCGGGTATCCCGCCGAGTACGGCCGCAAGCTGGGCGGGCTGATCGAAGTGGCCACCGTGCCGGAGCGGCGGCGCGGGATGGGCGGGTCGGCGGCGCTGTCGGGCGGAAGCTTCGGCACCAGCAGCGCAGAAGTGCTGGCGCGATCCGGCTACGACCGCACGTCAATGGCGCTCTCCGCCTCGACTGCGGCAACCGACCGCTATCTCGATCCTCCGGTCGAGGAGAACTTCAGCAATCACGGCGCGACCGCCGGCGCCAGCCTGCGCGCCGAGCACGACATCACCCCTTCGGATCGCGTCGGCGTCATCGTCCGCCTCGGGCAGGCGCATTTCCTGGTGCCGAACGAGCGGCTGCAGGAGGCCGCGGGGCAGCGGCAGGATCGCCGCAGTGCGGAGACCGCGGCGCAGGCCTCGTATCAGCGCATCTTTTCCCCCCGCGCGGTCGGCGATCTGCGCGGGATGCTCCGCGACGCGTCGGCCGGGCTGTGGTCGAACCCGGCGTCCACGCCGGTCGTCGCCGACCAGCATCGCGGCTTCCGGGAGGCGTACCTGAAGGGCACGGTGACCGCGACCG